>JABMMH010000073.1 GCA_013205645.1 Polaromonas sp.
AGGCGGCACGCGTCATACCACTCGCCCTCTTGGGCAAAGCTCACCATGCCCTGCTGCATCCGGCCCTGGAGCGGGCGCGCCCGGGCCAGCTTGTCGCTGATGGGCTTGAGGACGGTGAGCGGGGGGTAGAAGCTGGTCTCTCTCATTCTTTTTTTCAGTAGAGATTCGATAGCGCGGTAGATTTGGCCGTCCTCAAAGCCAAGCTGCATGCCGGGACTATACCATTTCTTACTTAGACCTAAGATTGCCTCGACGATGAAAAACGCGTCGCCGGACTTAAAGCGCAGCTGCTCGGCGACGTGCAGCACGTCGTCCTCGTCCTGCAGCAGCACGGTGCCGACGGTGTAGTCGTTGAGCTTTTTCTCGCTGATGGCGAAGTCCCAGGCGATGAACACGTTGGAGCGGCGCAGGGGCGGGAGCTGGCCGCGACGGAAGTGCTCTTTGAGAAAGTACGCGCCGTCGTCGGGCACCGGGTTCTGCTGGTACAGCGCGCTCCAAAACCGGGGGCTGATCGTGCGCTTGATCTGGTTGAGGGCATCAATGTTGTAGCGCGCGGGGTGTAGGGCTTCGCCTTTGTTCCTGAGCAGTCGGCCATTGGCTGGGGCCGCGTCGACGATCAGGTCTGAGTCGTAGTCCAGGTATTCGTCGTGCTCGGAGATGGCTGGGTACTTGACGACCACGAACTGATCAGCATGAGGGTCTGCCGCCATGGCGACTTGCAGCCTGCCGGCCAGGTCGTCGTCGTGCCAGAAAGTCTGCACACAGAGTACGCCGCCGCCTGGGGCGAGCCGGGTATAGGCAGTCGACCCGTACCAGTCCCAGAGCTTCTCGCGCGTGTCAGCGCTGTCGGCCTCCTCCGCGTTCTTGAGAGGATCATCAATAATGAGGATGTGGCAGTTATGTGCCAGCACCCCATCAGCGAAGAAGTTCCCCGTGCTGGTCTGGATGTCTACGACAACGTGCGGCTCGTCGCCAGTTCGCTGAACATGCGTTGCCAGTAACTGCGCTGTGCATCCGGCATGGCGTGATATTGCTCGTGCGCCGCCCTCGACAACGTGATCAGGTTGCCCAGCCTGTTGTTTTCCGGGTTGTGGTCGATGTGGTGAACTTCCAACGCCCGCTTGCCCCCCGTCATGGCGCATGTCTGGCCATCCCGCACCAGCACCTGCGGCTTCAGGCGCAGGTAGGCACCGTTGTAGGCTTTGTCGTGCCCAGTCGCGGATGTGTTCGATCCACGCCTGTGCGCGTCGTAGCATGTGCGCCCGCAGTACACCTTCTGATCTTTGTTGGTCAGGGCTGCGCCGCAGTGCGCGCATTCCCCCCGGTCCTTCGGCTGCTTGCGGAACTCCACCGCGCACTCCCTGGAGCAGAACGTGTGGGCGTACTTTCGGGCCTTCTTCGCGGCTTCCCCGGCCGGCAGGCTGAATACTTTGTGGCACTGCTCGCATGTCGTCTCGACCGCCGAGCTGCGCGATTGCTGGTAGCACGTCACGCACGTTAACGCATGCGCCGCTTTCTGTGCCCCACATTGAGGGCACACCCGTGGGTTCGTCATGCGCGGGTGCCGGATCAGGCTGCATGCCATGCACTCTTTTGAGTTGCGAGATTTCGGTCCAGCGCAGGACGGGCAGACCGTCGCGCTCGAGGCTTTCAGCGGGGTGGTATCGCCCCGAGGCAGGCGAGTAGAGGGGGTGGTCGTTGGTACAGCGAACCCCGCTGTACGTGGCTGTGCCTGCGGCGTGGCGCGCGGCATGGATGGCGAGGACGGGCGCGAAGACTGGCTGCTCGGTTTCATGATCGTATGCGAGGACATGATCCCCGACCTGGAGTTGACTCATGGGGAGTATACCTCGGCGGGTGCTAACGGAGGTGTCAAGAGAAAAACAGCCTTTTCCAGTGATGCCGCCCCCAACGCCGGCAGCAACGTAGCCGCCCCGCGTGCCGTCGATGCTCCACTCCTCGGCGCTCTGGTTGTTGGGGTTTAGCCGGATGTCAAACACCGGGTGAAACGCCGGGTCCTCCAGCACCTCCTTGACCTTCTTGCTAAAGGACATGGCCAGGGACACGTTGTACGAGCAGGCAATGATCTCGTGGTCGGGGTTGCGCCCCATGTGCCAAGGCGGAAACGATCGGCTTGTCAGCTCGCTCTTACCGCTTCGCGGGGGCATGAGCAGCATCAGGCGCGGGGACAGGCCTGCTGCCACGTCGTCGCTGAACTTCTCCAAGCGCCGGCAGATGTCCTCGTGGACCCAGCCCGCGTTGTAGCGCGGGTTGATCCGCTGCACGAACGGCAGCAGACGCCGACGGCTCAGGATGCGGCTGGCCAGCTCGACCTGCGGGTCAGGGCGGGAAGCGGGCGGCGTTGGTGTGGGCGCGCTGGCGGTTGAGAGCGTACCAGCCGGCGTCGTACTTTTCAGGGTGGCTGCCGCGCTTTTTGCGGTAGGCGGCGGAGAAGACGTCGACTTCGTCTGTCGGGTAGCCGGCTTTTTGGAGCCGGGTGATCTGGACGTTGTGGTCGCTGTCGAGGATCTGGCCGAGGAGCCTTTGGGCGAGGTTTTTGTACTCATAGCCATCAGACCCCAGGATCGTCATACATGCCTTGGAGCTGCGCGATGAAGTCCAGTGCGGCCAGGGCGCTTTCAAAGTCACGGTGCTCGCGGGCGACGTCCGAGATTTCCAGCGCCTGCTTGCACAGCAGCGCGCGCGGGATAACCACGGAAGGCAGGACAGGGGGCTTGGTCATGAGGGTGTTCCCGAAGTGATGAGTTTGAGGAGTTCTGCGTCGCTCATGGAGTTGAGCTTGTCGATCACGATGTTGCCGGTGATGTCGACTTTCATGCGGTGTTCGACCGGCGCGAAATAGCCGCACATCTGGCCCACGGTCTTCCAGCCGCTGACCATGGTGGCCGGCTCGCTCATGAGCTTGGCCATCTCGACCGCCTCCATCAGCCCAGCCATGACTTTTTCGCGGCTCATCTCGGCCGAGGCTTCGTACTTGGCTTCGTACTGCGCCTTGAGCGCCAGGATGTTGGGCTGGCGCACCAGGCGGTAACCCAGGCCGGTGCCTTTTTCGGAGTACCCGGCGCGCAGCATGGCGCTGGTGATGGAGTCGCCCTTGGCCCAGTGCTCGACGAACAGTCGCTGCTGCTCGGTCAGGGGCTTGTCGACATCGATCTCGGCGGCGTTGGCTGCGCTCGTGGTCGATTTGCCACGGGCGCGGACGACATTGACACCACGTTCGCCGCCGTGGGGCTTGAGGTGCGAGATCTTTTTGGTCGTGGCCATTTGGTGGCATTCTAACTTAGAGGTTAGGTATGCGGCGGCTTGGGGCTGGGTGAATTTTTTCTAAAAAATTTAGAGATTTGGCTGCGTGGGTCCCTTATCCCCCCGGCACAAAGACGCTCCCCACTTCGGATTCGGTTTCCAGCTCACCGACTAGGGGACCCTAAAGGGTCCTCACTACGCAGCACACCACGTACCTGCACACCGCACGCTAAGACGCGCCGCACCCAGCACTGCGCTCGTTCACATCAAGCCCCTCTAGCGAGTGGCTTTGTGCTCAGCTATGTGAGGTAGGCAAGGCATCCCGCCGTGCGCCTCACATAGATTGGAGTACGACATGTACGACTGCTACTGCTCAGACTGCGGCGAATACACCACCCAACGTGGGGCGTTCGGCGAAGTCATCTGCGGTGAGTGCTGGGAAGCACAAGACCGCGCCGTCGAGGCATCCGAGCGCCGCACGGCGAATCGGTTCGGCTACGACCAAGCGTACTACCAGCGTCTCGGCGCTGCGGAGGCTTTGGCTAGGGCCAAGTCCAAGGCCTGAAATACCAGCCCCACTAGCGTGGGGCTTTCAGTTCATTTTCCGAGGTAGGTAGGCAGTGCGTTGTGCGCTGTCGCCTCTTCATCACACAGGAGTTAGTCATGGCTACAGCATTGAGCGTTGGTACGAAGGTCGGTTCAGTCGCAGGCAAATTGGGTGCGTTCGCGTGGAGCACGACGTGCCGCGTCGCATCGGCCACCGGCGAACTTGGCGAAGGCTTCATTGCCGGCGCAGACGCCGGCTGGGACGCGCAGATGGTTATCGAAGAGCAGAAAGTCGCTGCGGCGCAGGTCAAGAAAGACGCCGTGCGCGCAGCAATGCTCGCACGCCGCGAGGCCGCCGCGCCCTTGGGGCTGGCCCCGGCAGTTGACATGGTCGCACTCGCGGCCCTGCTCGCTGCACATCAGGCCAAGGCTCCCAAGGCCAAGGCCTAAATACCAAACGCCGGGGCTGAACGCCTCGGCACTTAGTTAGCAAATCAAAGGACAAATATCATGGCAAAGACCGTCAAAGAACTCAGCTCGCTCGTCGAGCAACTCGTCGAGAAGTGCAACGAGCTCGAGCAGCGCAGCAGCAACTTTGCTGCGCGCATCAACGCGCTGAACCGCGCTAGTCGCGACGAGATCCGCGCACTGCGCGACGAACTGGCCCAAGTCAAAGGCCAGCGCATGAACACGCGCATCGAGCCGCTCCCGGTCGCACTGCCGCGCATCACCGCGCAGGCTTGGGCCGAAGCGATGAAAGCGCTCAACGCCAAGCCCGGCGAAGAGCGCTCGTTCTACCCGCCTGCCGAAGTGCGCGGGATGGCGCTTCACCTCGCCACCGTCGCCGCTGCCCGTGCCGACGAGCACGCCGACGCGAAGGAACTCAGTGTCGAAGACGCACTGCTTTGAGCTATCTGCGCCCGCGAAAGCGGGTGCGGGGGCGGGAGCGGATTCGGGCGCGGGGATCGGCGCTTTATGGGCAACGTCGGGCTTCGACCTATGGGCGAAGCACTCCGGGGCTGCGTCCTATGGGCTCAGTCCTATGGGCGAAAACACTTGGGGCTGGGCACTGGACACGCAGTACCGTGCTATCAAATAAGGAGCAACCATGATCGAAGCAGTTATCTTTTTCGGGATCATCAACGTAGTGTTCGAGTTCGTCGTACTCGCACTGGTGCCGCCTCGTGCTCGGCTCCGACTACTGGGCAACAAAAAGCAACAGCTCGTGCTGCACGTAGTAGTCATGTGCTTCATGCTGCGCGTGCACTGGGGCACGCTAATCGGCTCAATGAGCGCGTTTCTCAGCTTTTGCTTGTCAATGCTGACGATCAGCCTCGCGCGCAACGTGTTCGGGTACATCAAAGACGAGGTTTATCACCGCAGACTTATTGGCTACACCGTAGCCGAACTGAAATAAAGGAATTTGACATGCTCACCAAACACGAACACAAACAAATTGTTGGTCACGTACGCGCCATCATCAGCAAAGTCAACGGCTTTTTCTGGTTGCTTAACCCTTCAGCTGTTGTCAACCACGCAGCGCAATTCGCTGTCAATGACTGCGACACACGCAACGCGCTGTCGTGGAACAACGCTCTCATCGAGCAGTTATTCGATGAAGCGCAAATAGTGCCTCGCGATCCCGACCACGCACGCGAAGTTGACCTCGCCCACGAATCTGACATGCGCGAGTTGCGCAAAGAGCAACTCGAAGCTGACTTCGGCGGCGACATGGCTGACGAGCCAGACGAACAATACGACTCGGACTACGAGTAATTTCAGAGGAGCCCCGCTAGCGCGGGTCTTTGTGCTTATTTCTCGGGAGCAATTTTGCTCTCAACAACAAAACTAAAACTGGATTTTTAAATGACCAAGCTTTTCAATTCTGACGACCTGTCCATCAACAGCGAATTCGTGCGTTCCAACGTCACCCAGTGTGACGACCGCGAGTTCGGTGCTGACCCTTACGAAATCATGGCTGCTCTCGAGGAGCAGTACGGCCTGCCCATGGCTACCAAAAACGAGCCGCTGCCGCTGCCCATCACAGGCGTGCACGTTGGCCGCATCACGGCTCGCCGTGCCAAGCCAATGCGTGTTCCGCGCATCTTCACTGCCATGGCGTTTGTGCCGTCAGAGCCTCTCATGACTAAGCACGAGCCAGTCAAGATCGAACGCATCAGTCTCGAGAAAATCGAGCTTGATCGCATTGCACGCCTGATGGCCATGCCTGCGCTGACCAGCAACTTCACAACAGACCACGTTGTGCACGTTCCGACTGACCTCAAACAATTGGCAATGCCCATCGTGGTCAGGTCAATGACGTACGACCAAGCGTACGAGGAAGCAAGCATCGCGTGCTGGGAAATCATGGGCTCACAGCACAGCTCTGGCAAAGACTGGGACAACCTGCACGACAAGCTACTCGACGGTTTGTGCATCAAACACAACATCAAGGAATAAGCATGCTAATCCTTGCTGACTCCAAGCTCTGCAAATTCCTGATGCGCATGCCGCACTGGGTGTGCTGCATCGAAGGCGCACGTGTTGGCTACAACACGACCAGCTTCGTAATCGTTTCACGACCGTATTGGCTTCGTAAATAGAACCCTTCAACACTGCGCATTAAGTGCGCAGTATGAAGTGCTCTGCCGCTTCACTCAAAGTAATTAATCAACCAACGAAAGCAATCAAATGAATACCAACACCATGAGCATCGAAGACGTCATCAAGACCACCGACGAGAAATTCCAACTCTCGCCTTTCCTCAAGCTGCGCGGCCACGTCAGCTTCAAGGCTGCCAAACTGGCAGGCCAGTACCTGATGAAGCATGCCAAGCTGATCACTGACAGCGCTGACGAGAAATACGCCAGCATTGACACGTTCGCCACTGCAATGAACTTCCTGCGCGGCCAAGAGCACACGGATCATTGCATCAACGAAGGCGGTATGGACGTGCAGGACGACATGTATTCGACGATCAAAAGCTTGGTCATGTACAGCAACAAGCTGAACTTTGACATGCAAGAAATCATCGACCCGACCGGCAACCGTCGCAACGACCCGACGTGGAAAGCACGCGGCGTCTACTTCACAGAGAAGCAACAGCAACAGTCTTGGACAGACAGCGTCAAGCTGCTGGCCGAAGGCGACAAAGAAAGCGACATGGACGGCACGTACGCCGAGTACGCAGCCGCTGTCGGCAACCCCAACTGGACGCTCACAGAAGAGGAATGGACAGTGACGCAGTCATCGGACAATTCGCTTTACGACACGTGGGGCGCGCACGTTGTCGACTTGCTGATGGGTGTCGGCGAAGATGAATGCGATTTCGACGAACTGCCCGTGCGCACGCAAATTGCCGCTGTTGAAAACATGCGCGGCAAGATCGACTCAATGATCGAAGCAGCGCTGCGCTCGTTTAAATACGACCGCGCAGACAAGGCTACCAAGCTTGCAGAAGCTTCAAAGATCAAAGGACTGATCAACGGGTTCAACCCGCTGTTCTGCTCAATGCTTGACAGCTCACGCTACGCTGCCTACGCAGAGTTTATGTACAACTACATCCCGCAGGGCAAAGAAGCAGTTCCCGTCACACGCCGCATGATCGCGCGCAAAGAAAAGCTTGTCGCCGCTGCAATGTCGCGCCAAGAAAACGCTGACAAGATCCACGTCGGCGTGGAAGACATGATCAGCGACACGCTGTAAGACACAGGCCGCATCCACAGCAATGTGGATGCGGCCTAAAAGTCTGAAGACACCCGCCTGGTTATGGGCACACGAAAACACGTTACAACAGTGCGCTAACCCTATATAGACAACAACTACCTCTTCCCTCTTATTACTATTTATTTATTTTTAAACTCAATAAAAAAAGTGTAATAGTGTAATAGTGGGATAAGTAGTTGATATATATAGCTTTTTAAAATTACGCATTACGCTTATTTGCTATCGCTTTGATAGCAATTTGCAGAGCAAAACTATTTCGTGATTTGAAGACGTTTTTCGCCTTCATTGAAGCCTAGAATCTAACGTCTAAATAGGATCTAATAAGATGAAATTGACATTTCTAAGCGCGGACAAGGCGCTTACAAAGAGCTACTCCAAGCTCAGTGACGGCACCATAGAAAAGTCCAGCTACCCCAATGTCTGGGAAGTCACCAGCCACATCGAAGACTGCAAAGACCTCTCGGTGCTTGAGCACTTGCTAGCCAAGCACGCTGCACAAGGCCACTGCCTGCTCAAAGGCATGGTCACCCGGCCACTGGTCAGCGAGTCACGCAAAGACAGCACCGACCGCAACGCCACCACAGACTTTCTCGTGCTAGACATTGACGGCATCGATCCGCTGTTTACCACAATGGTCAAGAAGTTTGACCCGGCCACAGGCGAGTCACAAGATGTGCCGCAAATCAACACCGTCACCATTGACAGCTTGCTCAGCGACATGGGGCTAGGCAACGTCAGCTACGTTCTGCAGTGGTCTGGCTCCATGAACATCACCAGCAACGCACTGCGATGCCATGTGTTCATCATGCTCAACAAGCCAGTTTCTGCGCCCCTCATCAAGCAGTGGTTAATTCAAAAAAACCATGAAGTGCCTGTGCTGCGCCATGCGCACGCCTTGACCAAAACAGGCAACGCTTTGTGCTGGGGGCTGGACATCACAGCGTGCCAGGCAGACAAACTAATTTACATTGCTCCCCCGGTGCTCAAAGGCATAAAAAATCCGCTGGGCCGCATGCAGCGCATCAGCCTGATCAAAAAGACCCAAGCCACGTTTGATCTGATGGGCCGCATCAACACTACCGAGCAAAACCGCCTGCTCACTGACGCCCGCGTGCTTGAGCTGCGCGACCAAGCAGGCCTGCCCAAGCGCAAGCTCACGTACAAAATCGTTGGCGCGCACGAAGTCCTGGTCAAGCCTGGCGAGTGCATTGCCACCGAAACCAAGATTGATCGAGGCTTTGTCTACTTCAACCTCAACGGAGGCGACAGCTGGGCTTATTTCCACCCCGAAAACAACCCGGACTTCATCCACAATTTCAAAGGCGAGCCCACTTACCTCACCAAAGACCTGCTGCCTGCGTACTGGGAGCAGCTGGGCAACCAGGCGTTTCGCGTCAGCTCCACAGGCAAAACCTACCTAGCCTTCTTGGAACGCAAGACCAGCACTTACTGGCGCGGCACGTACGACAGCACCACCGACGACCTGGACATCTGGCCTGCCAAGACCGAGGGCATGGTGCGCCAGTTTGCTGACGCCAACGGCTTGCGGCTTGGCGAAAACATTCCCGAGTGGGACATGGAATTTAACCCGCACGACAACGTGCGCGTGGACTTTGACAACCGCACGGTGAATACCTTTCAGCTCACCGAGTACATGCGCCCGCCGGTGCGCAAAGTTCAAGCCTGCCCACCTATCACTTTAAAAATCATTTCCCACGTGCTAGGCGGCGATCTCGAAGCGACCGAACACTTCGTCAACTGGCTGGCATTCATCGCCCAAGAACGCGACCGCACCATGACCGCGTGGATTTTTAATGGCACGCAGGGCACCGGCAAGGGCCTGCTGATGAACAAGATCCTCACGCCACTGTTTGGCAAAACGCAGACAGTTATTAAGCGCGCTGCCGAGCTCAACGAAAAGTGGACTGACTTCATCGCCGGCAAGTTCATCGTGTTCATCGACGAAGTGCAGACCTCAGCGTTCAAAGACGAAGCCGGAGTCATCGCCAACCTCAAGAACTTCATCACCGAGCCCACAGTCACTGTCAGGGTGATGAACAAGAACGCCTACGACGTCGAGAACTTTGGCAACTACCTGTTTGCGTCCAACAAGCCCGATCCAGTCAGCGTCGACAAAGAAGACCGCCGCTTCAACGTCGGGGTCTACCAGCCCCTCAAGCTCGTCTTGAGCGACAAAGAAATGGACATCATCCTGGCAGGCACCGAGCTGCAGGACTTTTTTCACTACCTCATGACGTTCAGCGTCGACAAGCGCGCCGCCAGCACCCCGCTGCAAAGCGCTGCACGCGATGCACTGATTGAGCTCAGCCAAACGACCAGCGAGTCCACATCTACAGCCCTCAAGGAAGGCGACATGGGTTTCTTCATGGATCAGCTGCCCAGCAGCGACGCCTACAAAACCAACATGCTCACGCTCAACAAAGTCGAAGAATACCGCAAGGTGCTGCTCGACATGATCAGCAGGACAAAGACCTCGGGCATGTGCGGCGTCAGCCGCGACGAGCTGTTCACGCTGTTCGACTTCACGGTCGGCGGCATGTCAGCCAAGCCGGCCATGTTCAGCAAGTTCTTGGGTCATCGGCAGATCGACATCAAGCCAATCAGCCAAAGCGGCAAGACCGTGCGCGGCGCCAACATTGCCTGGGCCGACACTGCCCAGTTCCCCAGCTACCTCACCAACCACTTTCCCGAGATCAAAACGAAAGTCAAGCCATGAAAACCAAGTTCCTCCTTGCCACCTTGGCCATCGCAGCGCTCGCCGGCTGCAGCTCCGACGCCGACGTAGCCAGCCACAACCTGAGCAAAGCCGCTGACAACTTCGAAGTCAGCCGCCGCATCGTCTTTTACAACGGCGTGACCGGCGACTACATGCTCAGCATTGAAGGGCTGTGCAGTAAGGGCAACAACGACGACGCCCGGCAGGTGTCCATCACCTGCAAAACTGGCTCGGGCATTTACAAAAAGCATTTCCTGGGGCTAAGCGACAACGTCACATACTTCATCGAACAGATAGAGCCGGCCACTGTCGGCACGTACCGCTACACGGTCGTGTTCAAGCCGTCGGTGATCATCCCGGACATCCAGATCAAACTTTAAACGGAACGCCATGAAAATCGTCATCAACGCCCGCTTCGGAGGCTTCGGCCTGTCCGACGCAGCCAATGCAGCCTACAAAGCCCGCACCGGCGTGGACTTCGACTACGGCTTGCGCACCGACCCGCACCTCGTGGCCATCGTCGAAGAGATGGGCGCCGAAGCCAGCGGCGCCTGCGCCGGGCTCAAGGTCGTCGAGATCCCCGACGACGTCGAGTGGTTTATCGAAGAATACGACGGTCTTGAGCACATCGCCGAGGAGCACCGTACCTGGGGCTGATCCTCCCCGCTGCCCTCCATCCGGAGGGCGCACACCAAAGCATTGGTTTGCTTTGGTGTGCGCGACGCAGCAATGGATTAGCCCCGTTGCAGAGCTATCGCTGGCTTGATTGCATAACCCTGCTCCATGGGAGTGCGCCGCACACAACTGATTTACCAAAGGCCAACATGAACACACCTCATAAACACGCCGCCCTGATCATCGCCTGGGCCAACGGCGCGACTATCGAATGCCAGAACCGCACCACCGAAGAATGGGGCGAAATGACCGGCCCGGGCGAAGATGTGCAACCAAAATGGTTTAACGACTTCGAGTACCGCATCAAGCCAGCGCCTCAGATTTCAGACAAAGCGCGAGACTTGATCAACGACATCGGAAGCGCAGCAGCCAACGTCGAATGGTCAAAAGAATTTGGCACAGCCAATTCAAATGCCACTGCCGCAAACCGATACGAAGCCGCAGACAAAGAACTGCGCAAATTTATTCTCGATCTCGAGCAAAAAGTTCTCGACATCAATCGAACATCTAATTAAGATACAGCCCATGACGCAGACCAACTCCGCATCCACCATCCAGTTCATCGGCCCCATGGCCGAAGGAATCATGTGGGACGAGCCCGAAATGGTGCGGTATCTGCAGCGCCATGCGCTGGACATGAAAAACATCGTTGCCCGAGTCTACGTTGCTGAGCGCGACGAAGACACCGAAGCGCTGCACTGGCCTGTGACCATCACATCGGCGCAAGGCCGACAGAGCTACGTCGCTGTTCAGCGCCGCGTAGGCAGCTCCATCTACGTCACCAAAGACTAACCTTCCCGAAAGACTACATGCTTGACTTCACTGGTAACGACCAGTCAGCGGAGCCAACTCCGTCGACATCATACGGCCGCCATTACGGCGTGCCCATCTCGCAAATTGCCAAACCCAAGTTTAAAAAAACGCCAGCACCCAGCTCTGACCTGCGCAGCCGCCCTGTCTACCTGTGCCCTGAGCTGGGCCGCACGTGTCACCGCCCAGGCGCATACGACGCCTTTCAGCTGCCGTCGCTCTTTGGGGACGAGCTCAAACCTCACCGCTTCCAGGATTAACCATGGGTTATCGCACACATGGAAGATGGGTCATCAAAGGCCCACCAACAGAAATCATCGCTGCCTGGGCCAAATGCCGGCTGACGCTGACGCCGACGCCCAGCGAAAAAGGCGACAACCTCTGGGATGAGTTCGATCTGTTCAAGACCAACGGTGTTGGTTACATCCGCTTCGAGTTTGAAGACTACAAGTGGTACGCAAGCTTTACAGACGTTCAATTCTTTGAATCGGTCTGGGATGCAATCGAAGAATTCGCTGACGAAAAGCCAGACGCTGGCATCTCAGGCAAGCGCGTGCATATCGGCGAAGACAACGCTGCCGAGGACAGATCGATTGGCGATGGATACGACATCGAGCTTTACGCAGTGTGCAATTTTGACGACCACGAACCAGATGAAGGCGACCCTCTGTGACCATGCTTTTCAGCCTTTTCAGCCGACCCAGCCCCGTCACCATTGCCCGTCGCCAGCTCATCGACGCGCAGCACTCGTGCCTTGACGCCATCGCCCACCGTGAACATGCCGACTCCATCGTCGCTTACCGCACCGCCCAAATCGAACGTCTAACTGCGTTCTTAGAAACTGTCAGCCCCCGTTAGTCGTCTTTCTTTTCTCAACCCCGAAAGTCAATTCATGAAACCATCCGCCATTCGGCAGGCCCTTCCACGCCTGCTCGCCAAGAACCGCGCAGCCATGCTCTGGGGCGCACCCGGGGTCGGCAAGTCCGACCTGGTTGCCAGCGTTGCCGCCGACATGAAAATCGAGCTGCGCGACGTGCGCTTGTCCATGCTCGATCCCGTCGACCTCAAAGGCTTTCCCACCATCTCGACAAACAAAAAGCAGATGTCCTGGCTGCCGGCCGACTTCCTACCGACCAAAGGCAAAGGCATTCTGTTTCTCGATGAGATCAACCACGCGCCCCAGGCCGTGCAGGCTCCAGCGTTCCAGCTTGTGCTCAACCGCAAGCTTGGCGACTACGAACTGCCCGTCGGCTGGTCGGTCATGGCTGCCGGCAATCGCGCCAGCGACCGCTCCATCGCCCACGCCATGCCTGCTGCGCTGGCCAATCGCTTCGTGCACCTCGACTACGACGTTAACGTCGAAGACTGGAACAACTGGGCCATGGAGTCGGGCATCCACACCGACATCCGCGCGTTTATCCGCTTTCGTCCCAATCTGCTGCACAGCTTTGACGCAGCGTCCAACCCACGTGCCTTTCCTAGCCCCCGCAGCTGGTCGTTTGTAAACGACATATACAAAGACCACCTCAGCCAAGACACCGAGTTCGAGCTCATCAAGGGCACGATCGGCGAAGGCGCATCGGCAGAGTTCAGCGGCTTTGTCCGTCTTATCAAGGATTTGCCCACAGTGGACGCCGTGCTGCTTGACCCTCAAAAGACGCGCCTGCCCGAGTCGCCCGCTGCCCAGTACGCGCTGGCCACGGCGCTCGACGCCAAGACCACCGTGGGCAACATTACCCGCGTCATGCAATACATGGAGCGCATGCCCGTCGAGTTCCAGGTGCTCTTCATGCGCAGCGCCATCCGCCGCGACGACAAGCTGACCGGCACCAAGTCGTTTGCCGACTGGGGTGTCAAGCACGCCAACGTACTTTGCTAGCA
>JABMMH010000003.1 GCA_013205645.1 Polaromonas sp.
ATTCAACGTCGTCAAAACGGGCCTTGATGACGGCGCGGTAAGCGTCGTCACTCAGGTCGTCTCTGGCCACGCCGATGATGCGTCCACCAGCTGGCAAAGAGCCGTGGCGAAAAGCCTGAAACAAAGCCGGCATCAATTTACGCCAGGCCAAGTCGCCCGTGCCGCCAAACAAAACAAGGTCAAAACTCATGAATTACCCAAGGTGCTGGAATGGAGAAATTACCTTGTGGATGGTAACTTAGTTTCATGATGCAGCGGCTTGGGGTGTAACTAATGATGCGAAGGACCGCATGGATTGCCGCGCTTCCCTCGCAAAAACACAATTTCCGTCATCGCGAGGCTAGGCCGCGGCGATCCATGGCCCCGAATTCAGATCCGTGGCCCTTTTTAACGCTTCAAAGCGGCATAGAAATTTTCGTGCGGGCCAACGGCCAGAAGCACTAACTCGTTAGGTTTGAACTTGTCTGGCTTCAGTTCGTAGGCCAACAACGTTTCCTGAAGGTTGAGCTTGAATTTGTAGACAAAAACGCCAGCAAGGTCGCCTTTTTTCTCTTCTCCGCCCGCGTGATTCGCTGCGATCCACTGAATAGCGTCATCGAGACCCTGCTTGTCTTTGGCGTGTAACTTCTTGGCAATTCGACTGAAAGACGGCGACGCTGTGATGCTCAGCATCAGCCGAACTCGTAGGGAGTTGCCAGACCAGCCTTGGCCTCTTCGCGCGACAGCATGATGTCTTGGATGAGTCGAACGGGCATGTCTGGGTTGTCTGTCACAGCCTTGCCAATGCGCGCCCAGAATTCGATTTGTTTCGGCACCGAGCGATGCTCAGCCGCGGCGTAGGGTTTCGCGTCTTCGACCAGCGAATCCGACAGTTTCAAAGCAACAGCCATCACAACACTCCGTCTAAAATAAGGTTGCATTTTACAACCAAATGCAACTATCGATCGTTAAAACGACTGGCAGTTACCGATTCGCAGCCACCGTTGCCGGCCCCAGTACAACCGGCCCATACCAAGCCTCGGCGCTTGACTTGGTGTTGTCGGTGTCGGTCATGATGCCGACGGCGATCAGGCGGCCGGGTTCTTCGCCGAAGGCTGTGCGGTAGTCGGCGCGAATGTCGCGCTCGTAGTCTATCCAGCGGTTGAGACGTTTCGGGCCGGACTCCAGCACCAGCTTGCGAATCCGGTCGGTGCGCGGGTTGATCACCACGCTGCCCGGCTCGCGTTGGTTGCACCAAACGTACATCAGCGTGGCGTAGGGCATGTCTTCGCCGGTGAGTGCGTTTGCCAGCTCTGACAGCATGCGGTCGCGGGCGGATAGTTTTGAGCGGTCACCGTCAAAGGCCAGCACCAAGCGCACCGGTGAATCGTCTTTGTCACGCAGCGCCATGTCGGCGTCTGTGATCAAGGTTGGCACCTTCCAAGAAAAGCGCACAGCGTCGAGTTGCGCCGGCTCAATGCTGACGACTTTACGCAACATGCTGGCAGACGCGCTGGACTTCACGCCCATGGCGCTGCGTCCGTCGAGTTCTAAATAGGAAAATTGATTCGAGGCCTTGCCGGGAAAGCTGCGGTGCAACCATGGCGTTAGGGTGTCGGGCCGAACCGAGGCTTGGTCCCAAGGCGTTGTTGCGCGAGCGGCTATCACAGGCGGAGGGCGCGCTTCGTCAGCGCTTTGACGCTCGCCTGAGGTTGGCAAACCTGCGCAGCCCACCAACAGGCCAGCCAATGTCAGCCCCAAGGCAGGCATCACGACACTGCGGAGTTTCAAAAAAAAGGCTGAGGTCATGGTTAGAGTGTCATTCATCTGCGGTGCTGCATTAGACCTAACTATTGAGGCGCTGGGAAGTTCGTTCTGATAACGTAACTCCCGCTGAGCTCCGTTCTGGCGCTGAGCAACACGATAATGAAAAAATGAACCAACTCGACGCACTCAAACAATTCACCACCGTGGTGGCCGACACCGGTGACTTCAAACAACTCAGCCAGTTCAAGCCGCAAGACGCGACGACCAACCCGTCGCTGATTCTCAAGGCGGTGCAAAAGGCCGACTACCAGCCGCTGTTGAAAGACGTCATGACACGTTTTAGCGGCCAGCCGCTGGACGAGGTGATGGACCGCTTGCTGGTGCGTTTTGGCGGTGAGATTTTGGCCATCATTCCCGGCCGCGTGTCGACCGAGGTCGATGCGCGTTTGAGCTTTGACACGGCGGCCACCGTGGCGCGGGGCAAGCGCTTGATCGCGCTGTACCAAGCCGACGGTATTTCGGCTGATCGCGTGTTGATCAAAGTGGCGGCGACGTGGGAGGGCATTCAGGCGGCAGCCGAGCTGGAGCGCGCTGGCATTCACACCAACCTGACCTTGCTGTTTTCTTTTTGCCAAGCGGTGGCTTGCGGCCAGGCCAAGGTGCAGCTGATCTCGCCTTTCGTTGGCCGCATTTATGACTGGTACAAAAAATCAGCCGGTACGGCTTGGGTCGAGGCCGACAAAGCCGGCGCTCATGACCCCGGCGTTCAGTCGGTGCGCGAGATCTACAACCATTACAAAAAATTCGGCATCGCCACCGAAGTCATGGGCGCGAGCTTTCGCAATGTTGGGCAGATCACGGCGCTGGCCGGCTGCGACTTGCTGACCATCAGCCCGGAGCTGTTGTCGCAATTGGCCGCAACCGACGTGCCGCTGCTGCGTGCGCTGGACGCCGACGCCGCCAAGGCGTTGGACTTGCCGAGCGTGCAGTTTGACGAAGCCAGTTTCCGCTTCGCCCTGAACGAAGACGCGATGGCCACTGAAAAACTCGCTGAAGGCATTCGCGCTTTTGCGGCTGATGCCGTGAAGCTTGAGCAACTGATGTTGGCTGCATGACGGGCTTGCTGCCTGCCACCACACGTTGCGACCGCACGCCCGCATGGACGGCGTTGCAGGCCCACTTTGCAGCAGAGGGTCATGGTTTTGACTTGCGTCAGGCATTCAGCGCAGACGCCGTAGACAAGGCACTGGGCGCGCAACGCTTTGCCAACTTCAGCCAGCAAGCGCCCCATGTTTTTGCCGATCTGTCTAAAAACCTGATCGATGAGTCCACAGAAGCCTTGCTGCAAACGCTGGCCCAGCAATGCGGCTTAGAGGCGCACCGCGACGCCATGTTTGCCGGGCAAGAAATCAACACCACAGAGCAGCGCGCGGTCATGCATTTTTTGCTGCGGCAACCCGCCCAGCAGGCAGGCGAAAAGCCGCAACCTTGGCATGACGCCTTGGCGCAAGTGCACAGCACGCTGACTTCCATGCTGGCGTATGCCGAGCAGGTGCGCGCCGACGACAGCATCACCGATATCGTCAATATCGGCATTGGCGGCTCAGACTTGGGGCCGCAAATGGCGGTGCTGGCGCTGGCTGAGTTCGCGGTGCCGGGCAAGCGTTTTCACTTTGTCTCGAATGTCGATGGCCACGAGTTGGCTGGCATTTTGAGTCAGCTGGACGCTAGTAAAACGCTCTTTTTAGTAGCCTCTAAAACCTTCACCACCACCGAGACCATGACCAACGCGCTGTCGGCCAAGCGTTGGTTTGAAGCGCAGTTGGGTGCTGCTGCAGCGCCGAAAATTGCACGGCATTTTGCAGCGCTCACCAGCAACGTGGCGGGTGCCCAAGCCTTTGGCATCACCACCACCTTTGGTTTTTGGGACTGGGTCGGTGGCCGTTATTCATTGATGTCGGCGATTGGTCTGCCCTTGGCCATCAGCATCGGCGCGGCTGGGTTCAACGACTTTCTGGCCGGCGCACACGCCATGGACCAGCACTTTCGCAACGCACCGGCTGCGCGAAATTTACCGATTCGGCTCGGTTTGCTCGACGTTTGGTACCGCAACTTTCATGGTTTCAGCAGCCGCAGCTTGGCGCCGTACCACAGCGCCTTGCAGCGTCTGCCGGCGTACTTGCAGCAGCTGGAGATGGAGAGCAACGGCAAGCGGGTTGACCGCAGCGGCGTGGCCTTGCCTTTTGACACCGCGCCGGTGCTTTGGGGCGAGCCCGGCACCAACGGCCAGCACGCGTATTTTCAGATGCTGCACCAAGGCACCGAGGTGGTGCCGGTGGAGTTCGTTGCGGTCAAGAAAGCCAGCCACTGCTTGCCCGGCCACCACGACAAATTGCTCGCCAACGTACTGGCGCAGGCGCAAGCCCTGATGCTTGGCCAAGCAGATACGGGTGGCCACCGCGACTTTCCGGGCAACCGGCCCAGCACCGTTTTACTGCTTGATGCACTCACGCCGGCCAGTTTGGGTGCCTTCATCGCCTTGCAAGAGCACCGCGTTTTTGTCAGCCGCGCGATTTGGGGCCTCAACAGCTTTGACCAATGGGGTGTTGAGCTGGGCAAGGTCTTGGCG
>JABMMH010000018.1 GCA_013205645.1 Polaromonas sp.
CAGCAGGTCCATCACGTCGGCTGATTTGTCGAGCGGAATCCAGTTGTACTGGATGTTCTGGCGCGTGGTGAAGTGGGCGTAGCCAGCCGTTAGCTTGGAGCCGATGGCCAAACCACCGGTCAACACCGGGCCGAGCAAATCTTGCTTGGCTTGGGCGTCTTTGAACAGCTCAGCATTGGGTTGGTCGTAGTCGCGGGCGATCTTGGCTAACACGCGAACTTGCGCGCTGGAGAGTTCGCCATAAGGCACGGCCACGCGCAACATCGGCGCGTAACGTTGCACGTACCAGCCATTTTGCAAACGCAATGGTTTGAACTCGTCTTCAGACAAGTCGCCGGCTTGCCAACGGGTGAGTTGGTCACGGTATTGGTCAGCCCGCGCTCGGACGAACTGGCGGTCAAATTCGGTGTATTGGTACATAGCGGATTGAAAATTAAAAGAGGGTCACAAAAGAGTGACAGAGAGCGTTTTTCAAGCGGTTCAGATGGTGATCAATTTGACGCCAGCGTAGGCCAGCAGCAAAGACAAAAGGGAGCGAATGATTCGGTCTGGTGTCTTGTGCACCAGTTGCGAGCCCAGCCAAATGCCGGGCAGCGAACCGATCAACAGCTTGCCCAGCAGCGGCCAGTCGACCGAGCCGAGTGAGGCATGGCCCAGACCGGCCACCAGCGTCAATGGTACGGCGTAAGCGATGTCGGCGGCGACAATTCTTGGCAGCGGCAGCAGCGGATACAACAAGATCAGCGCCGTGACACCAATCGCGCCCGCTCCCACCGAGGTCAGGGTGACCAAGGTGCCAATCACGACACCAAATAAAACGGGCAGGCTCCAGTGGCGTGGCCTTGTCGCTGCTTCCAATTGCGCGCCAGCGATCAGGCGGGGTATTTTTTTACCCTGAATGGCTTTGTACAGTGTGGCCAGCGCTGTGAACAGCAAGGCGATGCCCAATGTCAGGGTCATGGCTTTTTGCACGGCCGGGTTGGCAGGCCCCAAGTTGTGCAGGACATAAAGCGTGATCAGCGACGCCGGGATGCTGCCCATGCTGAGGGCCCCGACCAGACGCCAAGGCACGATGCGCTGCCGCGCTAAGCTGACCGTGCCGCCCATTTTGGTGAACGCTGCAAAGAGTAAATCGGTGCCGATGGCCAGATGCGGCTTGATGCCGAAGCCAAAAATCAGCAGCGGCGTCATCAAGGAGCCACCGCCAACGCCTGTCAGGCCGACGATCAAGCCGACAACAAAACCGGCAAAAATAAACGCTAAATCATGCATAGAGGGCTACTGTAAAAGAAGGCCTTATGAATTCAAACGACAGTTTTCTTCTTCGCTTATGCGCATAAGCTTATTCAGAAAAGTGATAGCGACTGGCCCGCAGCGATTGCGCCAAGCGTTTTTCTATTGGCAATGGTTCTGCGTGCAGCCATGCCGCCAGCAGTTCGCCACACAGGACAGCAAAACTCAAGCCACGGGACCCCAGAGCCGTGCAGACGCACAAGCCGGGCAAAGCGACATCGTCTAAAGGTCCGACGATAGGCAAGCGATCTGGTGAAACGCAGCGCACGCCAGCCCAAGCGTGGGTCTGGTTTTGGTCAAATGTTGGTTTTAAAGACATTGCCGTTTTCGGCAGCAGTTGTTGGAGTCGCTGATAAATGTCTTGCTGGTCCGTGGCTTTGATCTCTGCGTGGTGATGGTCCCGTTCGAAGGTCGCGCCCATCAGCCAGCTTGCTTGGCCGTCGTCGTTTGGAAAGGCCGGGACAAAGCTGCCGTGGCCGTTGACAGGGAAGGGCGGTAAGGCGCTGGCATCCGTGCTCTGGCCCCAAGCCACTTGGCCGCGAATCGCTTGCAGCGGTAAATTGGCGTGCGTCAAAGTGCCGCTTTCAAAGCCTGCGGCCAAGACCACCAGTTCGGCCTCGGCGATGCAATTTCCTTGTTCGTCCACTACTTGCCAGGCGCCTTCTGGGTTGGCATTTGTTGTGCACTTCAGACTGGCAACCTTGACGCCGTAGCGCGGTGTGATCCCCGGTGTTGTCAGCAGCGCTTGGACCAGTCGCTTGGGTTTGATCCAGCCGCCTGCAGCGTGCCAGAGTGCCGGCATGCTGCTGTTTGGAGTGGGCGGCGTCGCATTGCCGATTGCGGCGTCAAGGGCTTGGAGTTCAGCGGGGTTGGCGAGCCGGCTCCAGTGTTCGCCGGCTTCAGGCCAGTCACTTGGCAGGCCGCCGCTGGCGTCAAACCGTCGCTGCAGAACGCCGCTGGCTTGCCAGTCCACACCAGCCAGCAGCTGCGTCTTGGCGACTTGCCAGGTGGCGCGCAGGCCGTTCCGGGACAAGCGTGACAGTAAGCTGTCGTCGGGCGACATATGGGGAGCCAACAGACCGACGGGTAGCGATGATGCGCCACCGGCTGCAGAGTCGTGAGCGTCTAGCAGTGTCACTTGCCAGCCGCGTCGGGCCAGACTGGCGGCGCAGGCAGCGCCGGCCAAACCGGCACCAATGACAACGCAACGTGCGGGCGCCCGCGGCTTGGGTTTGAGTGATGCTGGGGTTTTTTTGGGTTCCCAGCGCGGGTTGAAATACGCATGAAGACGCTCAACCTGCGGCTCAATACCTGCCTTGCGACTGACGTCGAAACCGCATTGAGTCAGACCGTCGATCACACTGTTCGACGTTGCAAAGCTGACCAGACGGGTGCCGCGGCGGCAGCAGCGGGCCACCGCTTTCAGCAAATGCGGGTCACTTGTGTCTGCGTTTTGCCCTGGTTTGACGCCATCTAGGCAGACCGAGTCGGCCTCAAAAGTCTGCTCTTTGAGCAGCGTTTTGGCGTCGCCAATACCCAGTGTCAGCAAGACATGGCCGTCTTCGAATACCAGCCGATGAAAGCCGGGCAGCAAACCATGCCACTGTTTGGCCAGTTGCACGGCCAAGGGCAATAAGTCGGGATGATTGGCGGCCGCTTGCAAAAGCTCTGCCGCGTTGACAGGACAGGCCTCAGTCGAGACGAAATGAAGCAAGCGGGGGCGCTGCCGGTAACTTTTCCAAGCCTGCCAAGTGACTAAGAAATTGAGGCCCAGGCCAAAGCGGGTTTCAAGAACTCGCCATTGCGCCTGACCAGCCCAAGCTGCGGGCAGACCGCAGCCTTGCAAAAAGGCCGGGCTGGCTGGCGTCAGCAAAAGGTCAAGGGTTGGGCGGTACGTAGCCAGCAACCGCATCCGCGCCGTCGCCGAAAAAGTGCTTTTCCATTTGGCGCGCGAGGTACTGACGCGCACGCAGATCAGCCAAATTCAGCCGGTTTTCGTTGACCAGCATGGTTTGTTGTTTCATCCACTCAGCCCAAGCAACTTTGCTGACTTCTTCCCACAAACGCTTGCCCAAGGGACCGGGATACGGCGGGAAATCCAAGCCTTCAGCTTCTGTGCCGAGTTTGATGCAGTTAACCATCCGTGCCATATGTGTTGTCTTTCGCGGAGATCGCTGTTGAAAAAGAAGGCCACTGAAAAATCAGCGAGTCAACTGCGCATTATCTTTCAAGCCGACACGCAGCTTGAAAACCCATCTGTCGGTGCGTCTTTGACAAGGGCAAAGTGGCCTGTTCCAAAAGCGAATTTTCTTTCGGCGGTAAAATGAAAGTTAGGCAAATACAGTGCCAGTCCCATAGATGCTTCGCAAGCTGCTGAAAAGCAGGTCATACGACTCATAGAA
>JABMMH010000074.1 GCA_013205645.1 Polaromonas sp.
CCAGCTTTAAGTTCAGCATCGCCAGCGCGGTAATGCAGCACGCAGGCATTGGCACCGGCGGCGACGATGCTGGTGTAGGCTGGATATTCTGAGCCGTGACGCCGAAATTCGTGCAGCAGTTCGGCTTCCAGGTGGTATTCACGCGGCCCACCTTTGAAGCCGCTGCGCAGCATGGCGGCCGAGGTTTGCATGGCGCGCACATGGGCGCCAGCTGAAATTTGCCCGGCGCGGCGCAAGATGTCGATCTCATGCTTGTCTTTGATGAGCCGCATTTCGTCTAGCACTTTGCACAAATCGTGCTGGCTGCCTGGGCATTCAGCACCCAGACGCACTTTGGCCCGGACTTGGTTCAGCCAGCCATCGACTTGTGTTTCCAAGCCCTTGTGCGTGGCAAACGGAAACCACACGGCGCGCTGGTTGGCCAGCAGTAACGGCATGGTTTTATCGATTGCCTCAACACTGAAAGCTTGGTCAACGCCGAGCGCCGCCGGCGCGGCTTTGGGGCCGAGGCGAATGCCGTCCCAGATCTCGCGCTCCAGATCTTTCGGGCGGCAAAACAGCGTGCTCTTGCCCGACGCTTCAATCGTCAGCCAGGCGCCGGGCTCGCTGAAGCCGGTGAGGTAATAAAAGTAGCTGTCGTGGCGATACGGAAAATCGCTGTCGCGGTTACGCGCCACTTCGGGCGCGGTCGGCAGCAAAGCGATGCCGCCGCCTGCGGCTTTGAGGGCGCGTGCCACTTCGGCTCGGCGTTTTTCATACATGCGGGAGTTGATCACGAGGGTGTCCTGTTGCGGGTCATATCGGTGAACAAATGCTTAACAAGGGCTTCGCAATGGGTCTTAGCGTCAGGCCGGGAGTGCGTTCAGGTCTGCCAGCCGTTCGGGTGTTCCCACGTCGGTCCACGAACCTGAATATAGCGCCGCGCTGACGCGCCCGCTCTGCATGGCCGTGCGAAGCAGCGGTGCCAGTGCGGCTTTATGGCCGACGGGCGTGCCGGCCAACAGCGCAGACCGGTACAAACCCACCGTGCTGTAGGTGAATTGCTCGGGCGCTTTGTTGAGAGCCATGCCACCCGGCGACAAGCCAAAGTCACCGTCAGGGTTGTGCGCCGGATTCGGCACCAGGTAAATATGCGCCAGCGCTTTAGACGCTGCAAAGCGGGTGCCGTCGGCTGTCGGGATATGAAAGTCCGGCATGTAGACGTCGCCGGCCAAAACCCAAAACGGTGTGTTGTCGGGCAAGTTCAACAGCGGCAAAGCCGTGGCCATGCCGCCGGCGGTTTCCAGTGCGCCACCAAATTGCGCGCCTTCATGCGAATAGCGAATCGACAAACCCCATGTGCTGCCGTCACCCAAAAGTGCCGGGAATTGTTCCTCTAACCAAGCGGTGTTGATGACGACGTGCTTAACGCCGGCGCGTGCCAGCTTTTCAAGATGCCAAACAATCAGGGGCTTGCCCTGCACCTCCAGCAGAGGCTTGGGGCAGGTGTCGGTCAGCGGGCGCATACGTTCGCCGCGGCCGGCGCAAAGTATCAGGGCGTGTTGGATGGGGGCAGTGCTCATGGTGGAGAATTATCGCGCTGACGATCCATGGGGAGGTTGACGCACGGTCAGACCCCTCAGACGGGGCACAAACGCCACCCCTGTAAAATGAGTGGTTTTGCAGCGCACAAACTTGGTTCAAAGTCTCTCAAAAGATCCGTGCTCTGGACCCTGCAATTTCACCTTTCATTCCCGCGAACTTCATTCAGGACTCTCCGCAAATGGCTGACACTTCTTCCCCCATCATGGCCAACGCCATCCGTGCTTTGGCCATGGACGCCGTGCAACAAGCCAACTCCGGCCACCCCGGCGCCCCGATGGGCATGGCTGACATGGCAGTTGCGCTGTGGGCCCGGCATTTAAAGCACAGCCCGCAAAACCCGCATTGGTTGGACCGCGACCGCTTCGTGCTGTCGAACGGCCACGGCTCGATGTTGATTTACGCGCTGCTGCACCTGACGGGTTATGCGCTGCCGATGAAAGAGCTGAAGAACTTCCGTCAGCTGCACAGCAAGACACCAGGTCACCCGGAAGTCGGCTACACCCCCGGCATTGAAACCACCACCGGCCCACTCGGCCAAGGTCTGACCAACGCGGTCGGCATGGGACTGGCTGAAAAGCTGCTGGCGCAAGAATTCAACCGCCCCGGCCACGACGTCGTCAACCACCACACCTACGTTTTCATGGGCGACGGTTGCCTGATGGAAGGGATCAGCCACGAAGCCGCCGCCCTCGCCGGTGCCTGGAAGCTGAGCAAACTGATCGCGCTCTACGACGACAACGGCATTTCGATTGACGGCCAGGTCGCGCCTTGGTTCATCGACAACACCGCCCAGCGTTTTGGCGCTTACGGCTGGAACGTCATCGGCCCGATTGACGGTCATGATGCCGAGGTCGTTGCCAAGGCAATTGCCGAGGCCAAAGACGCCAGCGACAAGCCGACCTTGATCATCTGCAAAACGCACATTGGCAAAGGTTCACCGAACCGCGCCAACACGGCCAAAGCCCACGGCGAGCCGCTGGGCGCTGAAGAAATCAAGCTCACGCGCGAAGTCCTCAACTGGCCGCACGCGCCGTTCGAGATGCCTGAAGAAGTCTATGCCGCTTGGGACGCCAAGGCTGCCGGCCAGGCGCTCGAGAGCGCCTGGGACGAACAGTTCGCCGCCTACCAAGCGGCCTTCCCGGCCCTGGCCGACGAACTGACCCGCCGCATGAAGGGCGAGCTGCCCAAATCGTTCTCGCAACTGGCAGTAGACACCGTCGTTGGCGCACACACCCAAGCTGAAACCGTGGCGTCCCGCAAAGCCTCGCAGTTGGCGCTTGAAGCCTTCACCGCAGGCCTGCCTGAGCTGCTCGGCGGCTCTGCCGACCTGACCGGCTCCAACCTCACCAACACCAAGAGCACGCCGAATTTGCGCTTTGACGCCAAGGGCGCCGTGGTGCTGACCGAAACCGCTGACGGCCAAATGATTGGCGGCCGCCACATCAACTACGGCGTGCGCGAATTCGGCATGGCCGCCATCATGAACGGCATCGCGCTGCACGGCGGCTACATCCCTTACGGCGGCACTTTCCTGACCTTCAGCGACTACAGCCGCAACGCGATTCGCATGGCCGCGCTGATGAAACTGCGCGTGGTGCATGTCTTCACGCACGACTCGATTGGCTTGGGTGAAGACGGCCCGACGCACCAGTCTATCGAGCACGCCGCCAGCCTGCGTTTGATCCCCAACCTC
>JABMMH010000075.1 GCA_013205645.1 Polaromonas sp.
GTATGAAAGGACCTTCTGCACACAAGAACGGCGTACAGCGGACCCCCCCCCTGATCTTTCTCGCCTGAGAGTTTGCGCACGCGTTTGCCCCCTCCCCTCTGGTTGTATCGCGCGCGCTGTGCCGGTGAATATTCGAGCTATTGCGATAACTCTTCTTATCGCAATAGTCTTATTTAATTGATAAACTCATTCTTGTGAAAAATCAGCGTCCTCAATTGCCCGGGCCTGAGCATGGCACGCCAGACGGCTTTCCCAGCATTGCAGAGGTCTGTGCACTTCGCGCCTGGTATGAAGGCTTGGGCACGCGAGATGCAGTGATGAGATACCTGGAGGCCGATTTGGCGCAGGGTGATTCTTCGCGCGGCGTGATCCGCGGCATTCGCAGGCAACTGGTCCGCTTTGCCAACTCGCGCCGAAGAGCAGACCTGGCCAAATTATTCCTGCACCGGGACACGGATCGGGTCAAGTGCGCTCGTTCAGCGATGGCGGCGATTGACACCCTTCGTGCTTGCCCAGAAGTCACTCCCTTGATGGGTGACGATATTGATCGCTGGCTTGGTGCGCGGCCCGTGGTGGCGCTCAAGGCCCATGGGGTCAAAACTCTGGCGGACTTGGCGGTGCGAATTCAGCGGCGCAAGATGTGGTGGACCGCCATTGCAGGGCTGGGCAGCAGCGGGGCACGCCAGATCGAGGCGTTTTTTGCAAGGCATCCGCCCTTGATGGCGCTGGCCAGCGCCTCTATGGTCATCACGGCGCGTCAAGACCTGGTTCCCTGGGAGGTTTTCAGCCCGCCCCTGGAGGTTGACGGCTCCCAAGGCACGTTTCGCGGGCCCCGAAAAACCTGTACCCTCGCTGCCGACAACGACTATGAGGCAGTCCAAGCGTGGCTTTCCCTACATGAGTCAGCATGCACTGCGAGAGCCTACCGCAAGGAAGCGGAGCGGCTGATTCTTTGGGCCGTTTTCGAGCAAGGAAAGGCGCTTTCCTCCCTGAGCGTTGAAGATGCCGTCGCGTACCGGGCGTTCCTGCGACGTCCACTTCCCGCCAAACGCTGGGTCGCAGTGCCCAAACCCAGAACCTCCCCGGAATGGAAGCCCTTTGCCGGACCACTGTCGGCCAGGTCAGTGGCCTACGCGCTGTCGGTGCTCGGCGCCATGTACCGCTGGTTGATGGCGCAGGGCTACCTGCTGGCCAATCCTTTTGCAGGCATCAAGGTCCGTGGCGCGGCAAACAGTGTCGTCATGGACACCCGGCATGTATTTACCGAAGGGGAATGGGCGCTTGTCAGAACCATTGCCGATGGCCTGGAGTGGTCTTACGGGTGGGAGTCGCCCGCGGCCCAACGACTCCGATTTGTCATCGACTTGGCCTACTGCACGGGTCTGCGTGCCAGTGAGTTAACTAGCCTCACGCTGCGATCCATCCAGACTGACGTACACGGCGACCATTGGCTGCACCTTGTCGGCAAGGCCAGCAAGGCAGGCAAAGTGGCCATGCCGCCGCTGCTGCGTTCAGCGCTGGAGCGGTATTTGATGCAGCGCGGCCTGCCAACCACACCCTCCCAATGGGCACCCGACGCCCCATTGATCGCCACCCTGGACAGCGATAGCGAAGCGCGGATCACAGCCACATGGCTGCGCAGCATCATGCGACGGTTCTTTGAAACAGCCGCGCTTCAAATCGAAGTGGATAACCCGGCATTGGCACAAAAGCTTCGTCGGGCGACGCCGCACTGGATGCGCCACACCCACGCCACGCACGCGCTGGCCAGGGGAGCGGAGCTGACCAGCGTCAGGGACAACTTGCGTCACGCGTCCATTGCGACCACCTCCATTTACCTCCATGGCGACGATGTGAAGCGGGCCAGGCAGATGAGAGATGCGTTTTCGACCCGGCTCTAAAGGGATTTAGAAATTGAATGCGAGCAGCATTAAGCAGCATCAAAGTCAAGGACGGTGGTCAGGGATTGTTCCTGCTGACTCATGCTTTTGGTCGGGAGGCGGCGACAGCGATTGGCTGGGAAATTTTTCAGGCCAATGAACGGGGAGCGGACCTTTCGATCTCGCACTTGACTTGAAATTTCTTGGCGCAAGCGCTATAAATACGAAGCAACTGCGCATTTGCTGTGCGTAAAAACTGCTGGACGAGAAAAATCACTTCGGCTCAGCGCGCGCTACCTGCAGCGGATGGCCAGGCCCAAAACCCCAACTGGGGTCAACTTTAGTTGCAAAGTAGGGCCAACTTTAGTGTGGTGAACGGAAATGAAC
>JABMMH010000076.1 GCA_013205645.1 Polaromonas sp.
CGCTCGATCTGAGCCGCATCATCTCCAACCCTTGGACGACGCAAATGCCGACTTTGACGCGCGCCTCGGCATTTTGGCCGCCCTGCACCACCGCGACACGGCCCCTGCCACGGGTCAGTGCATGGGCCTGCCCCGAATTGGCAACCGACCCACGCGACGACAAAGCGATTGTCGCGCTACAGGAACAGGGGGTGCTCGCATGAAAGCCGTGCTGTGCAAGGCTTACGGGCCGCCTGAAAGTCTGGTCATCGAAGAGCAGCCGTCACCGCAGCCTGGCCCAGGTCAAGTGCGTGTCGGCGTGCACGCCTGCGGCGTGAACTTCCCCGACACGCTGATCATCCAGGGCAACTACCAGTTCAAACCGGCACTGCCGTTTTCACCCGGTGGCGAGGTCGCTGGCGTGGTGCAAGCGCTTGGTGAAGGCGTCAGCGGCTTTGCCGTCGGCGACCGCGTGATTGCCGCCACCACCTGGGGCGGTTATGCCGAAGAGGTGCTGGCCGAGGCTGGGCGTTTGATCCCCATGCCTGCAGCAATGGACTTTCGCACCGCGGCTGCCTTCACGCTGACCTACGGCACGTCGCACCATGCACTGAAGGACCGAGCGCAGTTACAGCCCGGCGAAACGCTGCTGGTGCTGGGTGCCGCCGGTGGTGTGGGGCTGGCTGCCGTGGAATTGGGCAAGGCCATGGGAGCACGCGTGATCGCCGCCGCATCCAGCGCCGAAAAGCTGGCGCTGTGCACGGCGCATGGCGCCGATGCCACGATCAACTACGCCACCGAGGATCTCCGCGCGCGCATCAAGGCGTTGACTGACGGCCGCGGCATCGACGTGGTCTACGACCCCGTGGGCGGCGACTTCAGCGAGCCCGCGCTGCGCAGTATGGCTTGGAATGGCCGTTTTCTAGTCGTCGGCTTTGCCGCCGGCCGCATTCCTAGTCTGCCGCTGAACCTGCCGTTGCTCAAAGGTTGCGCCATTGTCGGTGTGTTCTGGGGTGCCTTCACTCGCCACGAGCCCGCACGCCATGCCGCCAACCTGCAAGAGCTGCTGCTGTGGTGGAGCCAAGGCAAGCTGAAGCCGCATGTCTCGGCCGTCTACCCACTGGAACGTGCGGTGGACGCGTTGAACGATCTGCTGCAGCGCCGTGTGCAAGGCAAGGCCGTCCTGGTCACCGGGCGCGGCGCGTAAAACAAGCCGCCGGACCCAAGAACACGGGTGGCGGCGTTAGGCGCCTATGCGTTACTTAGCCACCACGCGGACCATTTCCAGGCACTTGTTTGAGTAACCCCATTCGTTGTCGTACCAAGCGACGACTTTCACGAAGGTGCTGTCCAGCGCAATGCCGGCGTCGGCGTCAAAAACGCTGGTGCAAGTTTCGCCGCGGAAGTCGGTGGCAACGACTTTGTCTTCGGTGTAACCGAGCACGCCTTTGAGGGCGCCTTGGCTTTGCGCTTTCATCTCGGCGCAGATTTCTGCGTAGGTGGCTTCCTTGTTCAGCTCGACGGTCAAGTCGACCACCGAGACGTCAGAGGTTGGCACGCGGAAAGACATGCCGGTGAGCTTTTTGTTCAGCTCAGGAATGACCACGCCGACCGCCTTGGCAGCGCCAGTGCTGGAAGGAATGATGTTCTCAAGAATGCCACGGCCGCCGCGCCAGTCTTTGCCGCTCGGGCCGTCGACGGTTTTTTGCGTCGCCGTGGTGGCGTGCACAGTCGTCATCAGGCCGCGCTTGATGCCCCATTTGTCGTTCAACACTTTGGCGATCGGTGCCAAGCAGTTGGTCGTGCATGATGCGTTAGAAATGATCGCTTGACCGGCGTAGGTTTTGTCGTTAACGCCGTAGACAAACATCGGTGTGTCGTCTTTGCTCGGCGCCGACAAGATGACTTTTTTGGCGCCTGCTGCCAGGTGCTTTTCAGCGGTGGCTTTGTCCAGGAAAAGGCCGGTCGATTCGAGCACGATGTCGGCTCCAATTTCGTTCCACTTCAGGGCGGCTGGGTCGCGCTCTTGTGTCAGACGAATCTTGTGGCCGTTGACGATCAGCGTGTTGCCTTCAACCGAAATCTCGCCTTTGAAGCGGCCGTGCACCGAGTCGTACTGCAGCATGTAGGCGAGGTACTCGGGCTCGAGCAAGTCG
This sequence comes from Polaromonas sp., assembly GCA_013205645.1. Taxonomy (GTDB): domain Bacteria; phylum Pseudomonadota; class Gammaproteobacteria; order Burkholderiales; family Burkholderiaceae_C; genus Polaromonas. Next base: position 2,136 of record JABMMH010000076.1, read on the forward strand.
TTGATGCCGACGATCTGGATGTCGCTGAAGTTTTGCACAGCGGCGCGCAACACATTGCGGCCGATGCGGCCAAAGCCGTTGATGCCAATTTTGATAGTCATGTACTGGAGCTCCTAGAGTTAAAGATTCTTTAAATTCTGCGCACGCGCCGACCGCTGGCTTATTTTTTGAACAGCACCTTGCGCACGGTGTTGGCGACGTTTTCGGGCGTGAAGCCGAAGTGTTTGAACAGCACCGGAGCAGGTGCTGACTCGCCATAAGTGTCGATACCGACCACAGCCGCACAGCCGTATTTCCACCAGCCGTCGGTCACGCCCATCTCGACTGCGATGCGCGGAATGCCTTCAGGCAAGACGTCTGATTTGTAGGCGGCTTTTTGCTTGTCAAAAGTCGTGGTGCTGGGCATCGACACCACGCGCACGGCGATCTTGAATTCTTTGGCCAGCAGCTCTTGCGCCTTCAGGGCCAGCTGCACTTCAGAGCCGGTGGCGATGATGATGGCTTGGGCTTTTTTCTTCAAGCCGACTTCTTCGGGTTCAGCCAGCACGTAAGCGCCTTTGCTGATCTGGCCGACATCGTCCTTCGGTGCGTAAGGCAGGTTTTGGCGGCTCAACAGCAAGGCGGTTGGCTTGTTTTTGTTTTGCAAAGCCACGGCCCAGGCCACGGCGGTTTCAGCCGTGTCACCCGGACGCCAGACGTCGAGGTTGGGGATCAAGCGCAGGCTGGCGGCGTGCTCGATGGACTGGTGCGTTGGGCCGTCTTCACCCAAGCCAATCGAGTCGTGCGTGAAGACATGCA
>JABMMH010000077.1 GCA_013205645.1 Polaromonas sp.
CCGCAGCTTGCAAAGTCTTGCCATGCGGTGAAAGTCCTAGGCTGGCGAGTGTCGGCAGGTCGGGTTGGTCTAATGAAACTGCTGCGTTAAAACTATCGCTGAGCGCATGCACAGGCGCGTCCATGCGCGCCTGCCAGCGCTTGGCCCAGCCCGAGCGGCTGCGCAAACGGCGAACAACCCCGGTCTGCGTGAATTCCTGCCACACCACTCGCTGCGAGCGGCACCACGCGGCGACATTCAAATCGCGCTGGTAGGACCAACCCGTGCCGGTTTCTTCATGGCTAAACACATGGGTGAAGCCGACCTCTGCATGCAGTTTTTCAAGCACATCAACGGCGGAACCAACGCGCACCAGCAGCGGCATGCCGCGCAAGGCCAAGGCGGTGCGAAGTTCGCGCAGACAGCCGAGCGCAAAGTCGACGTGGCTGGCGTCGCATTCCGGGCTTTGCAGCCAGTCGGGCTCGATGATGAACAGGCCGAGGACGTCAGGGTGACTCTGTGCAGCCGCCAACGGCGCGTGGTCATGCACCCGCAGATCGCGTTTGAACCACACCAAAGCACGTTCAGGCAAGACCAAGCCAGTGCCCCAAACTCAGGACTGTCGCGTGTGCGCAGCGCGATGCCGCAGCAACTTAGCACCCCGCAGCACGGCGTGCTTGGTCACACGACCAGCCATTCTTTTGCGCCACATCCTGAACGATGAGGGCTTCATGTGGAGGCGCATGAGGGCCACCACCGCCGACTCGTTCAAGCCGAATTGCACCGCCATCGCTTCGTAAGGCGTGCGGTCTTCCCAAGCCATCTCGATGATGCGGGAGATGTCTGCATCTGTCAGGTCTTGCATGTCTGGCTTAGGGGCGTTGCGGCTAGGCATCCAGCAGGTGCCCGGTTTTCACCAGAATCCGGCAGCCTTCTCGGCTGAAAGGTTGGTGCTGGCTCAGGTGCGGACTGCGCAGCCAACTGCCCTGCGGGTAGTCACCGTGCTCGTCAGAGAAGACGCCCTCGACCACGAAAATCTCTTCTCCGCCGTAATGCCGGTGAGGGTTGAAGTAGGTGCCTGGCGCCCACTGCACCATGGCAGTGTGGCTGGTGCCGAATTCCGACAACGGCAACACGGTCAGGCCTGACACCATGCCTTGACGCCACTGCGCTTGCCGCGTCGGCACAACCACGCGTTCTAGGTCATGCGGGTCCATATGACGCAGCTTGACGAACAAGGTGCAACCACCCTCAGAAAAAGGAGCGTGCGCAGAACCCGGCGGGTTCTTGATGTAAGTGCCGGGGCCGTAGTCACCCGACTCGTCGCTCAAGGTTCCCTCGAGCACTAGAATTTCTTCGCCCAAAGCGTGTGCGTGCAAGTCAAAGCGGGCGCCAGCGTCATAGCGAACGACGGAAGTCGCGCGGGCCACTTCGCCGCCATCTCGGGCCAGCAAACGGCGGTGCACCAGCGGCGACGGTGACGGCAGCCAAGGCAATTCATGGCTGTTCAAGATGCAACGTTGCGTGACATCGGCATTCAAAAGAAGGTCATTCATTGTGCGGGCTCGGTATCGGTCGAAGGCGGATCTTGCACGGGAAGGCACATCTTCTCGCCGTCCCACACTTGTCCACACCAGCAGGCGCCCTGCGTATCAATGATGCAGGTGCCGGTTCCACAGCAGCGTTCGTCGTCTTGCATAAAAAGCCACTCCGAGGGTCTAAGGCGGCAACGCACAACATGCGCGTAATCCGTTCATTTTGACCATTTCCGCATAATGCGGCTCAGCTTGCGGGTATTGATGTGGCGCCAGACGGCGCGTCACTCATTGGGATTGTTGCCTTGGATGCCAAGCTCGGACTTGATGTCGAGCTGAATGCGTTCCAGCGCATCGACCACATGGTCGACCTCGGCTATGTCTTTTTCAGGTTGAGCCAATAAGGTCTCCAGCCGCGCCCGCAGGTCGTCGTAATCTGATCTCAGGGCTGTGACTCGGGATGTCATCAGGCAAAACGGGGGTTAGAGCGCTCTTTTTTCCGGGTCCCATTGCGCGATTCAGAAGGCTCTTTGGGACCCGTTGGCGCATCCTGACCAGGTAGCAACTTGAGTAAAAACATGGTTTTCCCCTTTCAAATATTGAAAGCGTTGACAGCGCTTTGCAACACATGCTTGAAACTGGTGAAAGGCATGCCGGTCGATATTTGCACCACCGCGCTCACCAACAACACGACCACGACGCAATACAACACGATTCCCATCGACAGACGATGCGTGTAAAACCAAGCAGGAAAATTAAAAAGACTCAAAATATCAAGGACCCGGAAAAAATGAAGCGGGTGTTTTTTGTGAAGATGGTCAATATTGACCGATCTTCTACTGATGAGGTATCAGCCAAATCATGCGCTTCGTGTCAGCGCGGTCTTACAGATGGGCTCTGCTGAGCCTGACGCATCCGACTAAACTGGGGCGCAATGACACTGATGACTCTTAGCCTATGGCCCGTCCTGCGAGGCGCCGGCCTCACTTCATTGATGCTGCTGGCTGGCTGTACAAGCGTTCAGCTGCCACCGTGGTCGACTTCTGCGCGAGGCATTGACGTCGAGACGACCCGCGAGGGCAGAACCACGCCGCCTGTGGCGTCGGCGGCGACGCCGACAGCTACGCCCTACCCTTCCGCTGTGGCCGCGCGTTTTCCTGAGCCCTACCGCCTCTACGACACACCAGGCTTGGGATCCGGTCGATCGACATGGACCAATGCAAGTGAACTGGCGTCCTGGCTGCGTGAGCAGGCACGCCAACGCAAGCTGACAGCCCCCGGCCAAGCGGCCGTGCTGAGGGTTGGAACATCGCAAGAAGGCCAAGCCATCGAAGCATTGGTCTTGTCCAGCGGCGCGGCAACCGACGCCGCCTCATTGAAGGCCACTGAGCGCCCGACTGTGTTGCTATTCGCTCAGCAACACGGCGATGCACCGGCCAGTGCCGAAGCCTTGCTGGTGGTCGCGCGTGAACTGGCTCAAGGCAAGCTGCGGCCTTTGCTCAGCCGCATCAATGTGCTGATCGTGCCACGCGCGAACCCGGATGGCACGGTGAAGGCCACGCGCCTGACCAACAATGGTTTTGACATGGCGCATGACCATCTCGTGCTGGAGACCCCGGAAGCGCAGGCCCTCGCCAAGTTGGCGCGAGATTACCAACCCACGGTTGTGTTGGATGCGCAGGAATACCCAGCCGTGGGTGCCTTCGTTGACCCCTTAGGCGGACTGCCCAAAGCCGATGCCTGGGTATCTTATGCAACCACCGCCAATCTGCCGGAATTTCTCACCAAGGCCGCTGACGAGTGGTTCTTGCAGCCGCTTGTCGGCGCTCTCGCACTTCAAGGGCTGAGCAGCAACTGGCCGTACAACACGTCCAACCTCAAAGAAGACAAAACCATTGCCTGGGGCGACCTGCAACCAGACAACAGCGCCAATGTGAATGGCTTGAAAAACCGCATCAGCTTGACGGTGGCGAGCCGAGGCGTCGGCCTCGAACGCGCTCACAGCCAACGCCGGGTGCACGCGCAAGTGACAGCCATCACCAGTGTGCTGAACAGCACCGCAGAGCGCGCGTCGGAACTGGCGCAACTCATGCCCTATCTTGACCTCGAAGTGACCAAGCAAGCTTGCCAAAAAGACCGCGTCATTGAGGCGCAGGCGACACCCACGCGCCGTACACTGCAACTGCTAGACGCAAGCAGTGGTGCCGACAAGCCCGTGTCGATTGAAACCCAGTCAGCACGAATGCTGCGCACCGTCAGAACGCGGGTCAGTCCCTGTGGCTACTGGTTGAACGGCAAGTCAACGCAGGCCGTAGAACGGCTACGCCTGCACGGCGTCCAAGTGATGCAGGTCAGAGATGCGGCGGCCTTGCTGGGTGATTTTTATCAAGCCAAAGTACCGACTGCAAGCGTTTCGAACACGGATGCAACGGTCTCCGTTGAGCTGCTGCGCGGCGTGATCGATGCACCCGCTGGCAGCTATTACGTTCCGCTGAATCAGGCTCTAGGCAACTTGGTGTTTGTTGCGCTAGAACCTGACTCGCCGAACAGCTATTTCTCTCAAGCCCTCATTGACGAGCTGAGCTCGGTGGCACGGGTGATGGCGCAGCCAGCCGCGAATCTCCGGGAAGTGCCATGAGCACGTTCAGCCCATGTGCAACCCGCCATTGAGCGAGAAGTCTGCACCGGTCGCGTAACCACCTTCGTCTGACGCAATCCAAGAAATGATCGAAGCGATTTCTTCTGGTTTGCCTAGCCGTTTGGCCGGCACGCCTGAGACGATTTTGTCGAGCACGTCAGGGCGAATCGCCTTGACCATGTCAGTGCCGATGTAACCTGGACTCACGGTGTTGACGGTCACGCCTTTGCTGGCCACTTCTTGCGCCAGTGCCATAGTGAAACCGTGCAGACCGGCCTTGGCTGTCGAGTAGTTGACTTGGCCAAATTGACCTTTTTGGCCGTTGACGGAAGAGATGTTGATGACGCGCCCAAAGCCCACTTCAATCATGCCTTCAATGACCTGCTTGGTCACGTTGAACATGCTGTCCAAGTTGGTCGAAATCACGGCGTCCCAGTCGGCCTTGCTCATCTTGCGAAACTGACCGTCACGCGTGATGCCGGCGTTGTTGACCAGCACACTGACCGGCCCGTGGTCGGCTTTGACTTTGTCAAAAGCAGCCACTGTGGAGTCCCAGTCACCAACGTTGCCGACGGAAGCGTAGAAGGTGTGGCCTAGCAATTTTTGCTCAGCCAGCCATTTGGCGGCGTCCCGCGTCGGGCCGCAACCGGCAACCACTTTGAAGCCGTCTTGGTCGAGTCGCTGGCAAATAGCCGTCCCGATACCACCCATGCCGCCTGTGACGTAAGCTACTTTTTGTGTCATGTTCCGCTCTTTCTGTTCTTGTTAAAAATTCTTGTCTCCACCGAGAGCATTGCCCTAAATTCAGCGCTCCAGTGTCAGCGCAACACCCATCCCACCGCCAATGCACAGGCTGGCAATGCCCTTCTTGGCATCACGGCGCACCATCTCGTGCAGCAGCGTCACCAAAATGCGGCAGCCGGACGCACCGATCGGGTGACCAATCGCAATCGCGCCGCCATTGACATTGATCTTGCTGGTGTCCCAGCCCATTTCTTGGTTGACGGCACAAGCCTGGGCCGCAAAGGCCTCGTTGATTTCCAGCAAGTCAAGGTCTTGGGCGTTCCAGCCCGCGCGTTGCAGCGCCTTGGTGGACGCCGTCACCGGACCCATGCCCATCAGGGCTGGGTCGAGACCGCTGGTGGCGTAGCTGGCAATGCGTGCCAGCGGTTTCAAGCCCAAGGCGGCGGCTTTTTTGGCAGTCATGACCATCACGGCTGCTGCGCCGTCGTTGATGCCAGACGCGTTGCCGGCAGTCACGCTGCCGGCCTTGTCGAAGGCCGGACGCAAACCCGCCAAGCCGTCGGCATTGGTTTTGCGGTTGATGAATTCATCGGCTGAAAAAATGATCGGATCGCCTTTTTTCTGGGCAATCGAAAACGGCACGATTTCATCTTTGAACTTGCCGGCATCTTGAGCCGCTGCCGCCTTTGTCTGGCTGGACAGCGCGAGGGCGTCTTGCATGGCGCGGTCAATGCCGTATTTCTTGGCGACGTTTTCAGCTGTGATGCCCATGTGGTACTGGTTGTAAACGTCCCACAGGCCGTCAACGATCATGGTGTCTGTCATCTTCCAGTCGCCCATGCGCTGACCGTCACGCGAGCCGTTCAGCACGTGCGGCGAGGCGCTCATGTTTTCTTGACCGCCAGCAATGACGATCTCGCTGTCGCCGGTGGCCACCGACTGCGCAGCCAACATCACGGCTTTCAAGCCAGAGCCGCAAACAGCATTGATTGTCAGGCCGGGAATGGCATGTGGCAAGCCAGACTTGAGGACCGACTGACGCGCTGGGTTTTGCCCCACACCCGCCGCCAGCACTTGGCCCATGATGACTTCACCGACGAGATCAGCCGGCAAGCCCGAGCGTTCCATCAAGGCTTTGATGACCGCAGCGCCTAGCTCGGTGGCCGGCGTTTTGGCCAGCGAACCGCCGAACTTTCCGACCGCCGTACGAGCCGCTGAAACGATAACGATGTCTTCCATTTTTTGTCTCTTTCTTTTGGTTGAGAGTGGGTCGCAAATAAGGGAGAGGAGAGTCGCTCAGGCTTTGACCTTGACGTAGCGACCAGGCGCTGGCTCGATGGCTTTGTATTTGCGGCTGCCGTAGGCCTTAGGTGCGGCAATTTGCTTGCCCGCTTGAAGCTTGAGCCAAGCCGACCAATCCGACCACCAGCTGCCGGGGTGCTCAGTCGCGCCAGTCAGCCATTTGTCATGCGTGGCCGTCAGCTTGTCACTGGTCCAATACGAGCGTTTATTTTTAGCCGGTGGATTGATCACGCCGGCAATATGGCCGGATGCACCCATGACAAAACGCTTAGCGCCTTTCAGCACTTGGGTCGAAGCATAAGCACCTTGAATCGGCACGATATGGTCTTCACGCGAACCATAAATATAGGCCGGCATGTCGAGCTTGGAAAAATCAATCGGCTGACCGCAAACGGTCAGTTTGCCGGGCTTGATCAGGTTGTTTTCAAAGTAAGTGTTGCGCAGGTACCAAGCGTAAAACGGGCCGGGCAAGTTGGTCGAGTCGCTGTTCCAGTAGAGCAAGTCAAATGGCGGCGGCGTCTCACCTTTGAGGTAATTGCCGACGACGTAATTCCAGACCAAGTCGTTAGGCCGTAAGAAGCTGAAGGTCGAGGCCAAGTCTTGACCCTTCAGCAGACCGCCCTGCCCCATCTGCATTTCGCGAAACTTGACGGCCGTCTCGTCAATGAAAATATCCAAAATGCCGGTGTCCGAAAAATCCAGCAAGGAGGTCAAAAAAGTCACACTGGAAACTGGCTTATCGCCACGCGCCGCCAACACCGCCAGAGCAGTTGCCAGAATCGTTCCGCCGACACAAAAACCAAGCGCATTGATGGCCTTGGCGCCAGTGATCTCGCGCGTCACGTTGATGGCCTCAATGGCCGCATGCTCAATGTAGTCGTCCCAAGTGGTGTCCTGCATCGACTCGTCTGGGTTGCGCCAGCTGACGACGAATGTGCGGTGACCTTGCTCAACTGCATAACGAATCAGCGAGTTCGCCGGTTGCAGATCAAGAATGTAAAACTTGTTGATGCAGGGCGGCACCAGCAGCAACGGTTTTTCAAACACCTTGGCCGTCAGCGGCTTGTATTCGAGCAGCTGGAAATACGCGTTTTCATAGACCACCGCGCCTTCGCTGGTGGCGACATTTTTACCGACTTCGAAATTGCTTTCGTCGGTCATGGAGACGTGGCCCTGACGCATATCGTGCATCAAGTTTTGCAGGCCTTGGGCGATGCTTTCGCCCTTGGTCTCGATGGCTTTTTTCTGCGCATCGGCATTCAGGGCCAAGAAATTACTGGGGGCCGCAGCTGCCAGCCACTGCTCAACAGCAAAACGCACACGTGCTTTGGTTTTCTCGTCGCCCTCAACGGCTTCAGTCATGCCCATCAAGGCTTGCGAATTGAGCATGTACGAAGAAGCAGAAAAGTGCGCCAACGGATTGGCGTGCCAAGCGTCGGATGCAAAGCGTCTGTCTGCTGACGCTGTGGCTGGGGCCGCTTCTGCTGAGAGACCCTGGTTCCACAAGGCGCTGGCTTCTTTGATGTAGACCTGCTGAATTTCCTGTAGCTTGGTCGAATCAAATTTCAGGGCTGAGCCTGCGCCTGTTGTCGGTTGTAAACCCTGCATCAACGCATTGGGCACTACAGCCTTTTGCATACTTGAACTCAGGGTTTCCTGGAATTGCCGAGCCATCTCAGCCCACTTTGCGTCAGAATTCATGTTGCCTCTTGAATTAGCGAATAGCCGGTGGTCTTTTGAACAAGACTCTCATGTCAGCGTCTACAGTTAACAGACTATGGCTTCGTTTCATTTCGTCCAGCTTACTATGCCCCAACTTTTATGTATTTGATTGCCATCGGCTGGATTTATGTTGTGCTCCTGATGAGCATTGCAGAGGCGACCAGCAGCACAGGCTCCGTGCTTGGCGCGTTGATCACGTTTGTGCTTTATGGCGCGTTGCCCTTGTCTTTGGTGCTTTACATCCTGCGGACACCGGCTCGAAAACGCGCCATCAAAGCCAGAGAAAAAGCCGAAGACAGTCAATAAAAAGTAGTAACTGAAACAAACAACACCGGCTTAAATGACTCAGTCGCGCCAGATGCAAGCGGCCATGCGCCCGGTGCTGCGTCCACCGACAGCGTCCCGGCGGTGCGAAAAGAACCGTGAAGGCCGACTCACGGTGCACCAATCATCTGTGCCGTCGTTGCCGTAGATTTGGCTGATGCCGAGGGCGCGCAATCTGAGCCGCGCCAAGCCTTGTAAATCGGCTAAATATTTCGTCTGTTGAGCTTGTTTGTGCTGCACGACGAACAGCGTGACCGCCGCCGGATCCACAGCTTCAAACGCAGCCTTGACTTCAGCCCCCACCTCAAAAGCCGTCGGCCCGATGCAAGGCCCCAACCAAGCGATGGTTCTGGGCGCAACCTCGTTGGGTGACGCGCCAACCAAGGCTGAAAACCTGTTGAAAGTGGCCTCCAAAACGCCGTCGAAAACCAGCTGTGCTGCGCCGGCATTGGCTGGCACACCGGGTCCAGCCAAACCACGCCAACCGGCATGCGCGGCGGCCACAACGGGTTGGTCCAGATGCGCAAACAAAACCGGCAAGCAATCGGCCACCATGATGGTGCAGGCGACGGCGCGCTGCCGCGTCAGGCAAGCGTCGGCAGCCAAACCATCGACGCTGTCATGACTCAATTCCAGCACCCCGGTGCCGTGCACCTGCTGCAAAAAGACCGGAGGGCAACCGATGGCGCGCTGCAAGATCAATCGATTGGCAGCGACGGCTGCTGGGGAATCTCCGACGTGATCACCCAAGTTCAGCGTGTCGTAAGGCGGTAGTGAAACGCCACCCTGACGCGTGGTGAAGACAGCGCGCACACCGGCTGGCGCAGGCCATTGCGGAATCAGCCAGTCGGCGTTATTCACTGTCCGGACAGGCCGAGGGTTCAG
>JABMMH010000078.1 GCA_013205645.1 Polaromonas sp.
GCACGGGTCGCCGGTGTGCCCAGGCCTTTTTCCTGCATGGCTTCGCGCAGTTCGTCGTCTTCGATGGTTTTGCCGGCACCTTCCATGGCACCCAACAAAGTCGCTTCAGAGTAGCGCGCAGGGGGTCGGGTTTTCAGGCCTTTCGGGTCGACCGTCTCAACGGCCACCAGTTCACCGGGTTTCACAGGCACCAAGTTTTGGCCCTTGTCGCCGTCTTTGGGTTCGGCAACTTCTGCAGCCGCTTCTTTGCCGTAAATGGCTAGCCAACCCGGCTTGACGAGCACCTTGCCTTCGGTCTTGAAGCTGTGCTGTGCGGCTTTGGTGATACGCGTTGTCACCATGTATTCAGCGCTCGGGAAAAACACCGACATGAAGCGGCGCACCACCAAGTCATAGAGTTTTTGTTCGGCGTCGCTCAAGCCGCTGGGCGCTTGCAGTGTTGGGATGATGGCGAAGTGATCGCTGACTTTGGCGTTGTCAAAAATCCTTTTACTGGGCTTGATGTAGTTGCCATTCAGGGCCACCAGCGCATGCGGCGCCAAGTGCTTCATCTCACTGCCGGCGATCATTTCAAAGGTTTGCTTGACGACCGGCACGTAGTCTTCAGGCAGGGCCCTCGAATCGGTTCGTGGGTAGGTCAGCGCCTTGTGGCGTTCGTACAAACTCTGCGCAATTGACAGCGTGGTCTTGGCTGAAAAGCCGAACTTGCCGTTGGCTTCGCGTTGCAGCGAGGTCAAATCGAACAGCATGCCGGCGGCTTGCGTGGTTGGCCGTGACTCTTCCGTGACGCTGGCTTTTTGGCCGCGCACGGCGTCAGCGATGCTAAGGGCTTCAGCTTCAGACCAAACGCGATCGGCCTTGAGCTCAGCGTCAGGCTCAGCGCCTTCTGCAAGGTTGGCATTGGCGGTTGATTTTTTCCACTGCGGGTCAAACCACTTGCCCGGGTACTCACCAGCCTCAGCAGCAAAGCTGGCGTGCACTTCCCAGTAATTGCGGCTGACGAACTTGCGGATTTTTTCTTCCCGCTCAACCACCACCGACAGCGTCGGCGTCTGCACGCGACCGACGGTGGTCAGAAAGAAACCGCCGTCGCGTGAATTGAAAGCGGTCATGGCGCGCGTGCCATTGATGCCGACCATCCAGTCCGCCTCGGAGCGGCAGCGTGCGGCATCGGCCAGCGGCATCATTTGCTCGTCGCTGCGCAAGCTGGCAAAGCCGTCGCGAATCGCGGCTGGTGTCATCGACTGCAACCAGAGGCGTTTGACCGGGTGCTTGGCCTTGGAGTATTGTTGAATCAAACGAAAGATCAACTCGCCCTCACGGCCCGCGTCACAGGCGTTGACCATGGCGCCAATGTCTTTGCGCTTGGCTAGCTTGACGATGGCGTTGAGCCGCGTTTTTGTCTTGTCGATGGGCTTCAAGTCGAAGTACGGCGGGATCACCGGCAGGTTGGCGAAACTCCACTTGCCGCGCTTGACGTCAAACTCTTCAGGCGCCTGAATCTCGACCAAATGGCCCACCGCTGACGTCACGATCCACTCGTCGCTCTCGAAGTACTCATCGTGTTTTTCGAACTTGCCAGCCGTGGGCGTGATGGCGCGCACGATGTCTTGTGCCACTGAAGGCTTTTCTGCAATCACCAATGTTTTCATAAGTACTTCTTCAAATTTTCTATGTCTTCCGGGACCATTTCCCGAGCTTCTGCAAACACAACCCGGCCATGTCGGCCCCGCACCACCACCACCGGCAGCCCGCGCGGCTTGGGCCAAACCTTCGCCACCTCCGGCGTGGCCATGGCCGCCGGAAAGCTGTAGCCCTTGGCCTTCAAATGCGCACTGGCCGTACTGGCCAGGCGGTCTATCGACAGCCCCAGAACCTCCAAACCTTCGCTGCGCCTAGCTTGCCACAACGCCTCAATATGGGGCGACTGCACGGCACAAAACGGACACCAGCTCGCCCACCAGTAAACCACAAGCACCTTGCCCTCAGCTTGTGCGGGCCCCCAAGAGCGACCATCCAGCAGCGTCAAGGAAGGCACAGCCAGCGCACTGCCGAGCGTCGGCAGCGGAGCGCCCGCAGGCTCAGCTGCCAGCGTACGGCCAGCCCAAGGCAGCACGGCCAACGCCGCAGCAGACTGCATCAACTCGCGGCGATTGGCCATCACTTGCTCCTTACAATAAGCATCTCTCGCGTACGCACGCGGGCACGCAGGTGCACGCACATGCATGAATTAACCATACCAAAATTTTCCAACGTGTCCAAAATCAGCACCAAAGTCAGCGCCAAGACGGCACCTGCGCCTTCGGGCAAGCGCATCCAGACGCGCCTCTCTGGCGTGCATGGCAAGGGTATGTTTGCCGTGCAAGACTTGGCTGAAGGCGAGACACTGATTGAGTACATCGGCGAGATCATCAGCTGGAAAGAAGCGCTCAAGCGCCATCCACACGACCCGACCGACCCCAACCACACCTTTTACTTTCATGTCGATGAAAAGCATGTGATTGACGCAAAGCACGGCGGTAATTCATCCCGCTGGATCAACCACAGCTGCGCGCCCAACTGTGAGGCCGACGAGCAAAAGGGCCGGATTTTCATCAAAGCGCTGCAGAACATTCCTGCCGGCAAAGAGCTTTTTTACGACTACGGGCTGATCATTGACGCGCCGTACACCAAAAAACTCAAAGCCGACTACCCGTGCTGGTGCGGTGCGCCAACTTGCCGCGGCACGCTGCTCGCGCCCAAAGACAAAAAAGTGAAGACTGAGAAGAAAGCCAAGACAGATAAGAAAAAAGCGAAAGCCAAAAAGGCCTAAGGCGACTCTGTGAGCACCGACAACACCCCCTTGCGTGCGCCAGTGCGCTGGCCCGCTGAAGCCATCTGGCAGGCCGTGGTGCCCCGCCTCCCAGGCTTCACGGTCGAGGTGTTGCCGCAGGTCGACTCCACCAACAGCGAGCTGATGCGGCGCTGCAGGACTGCGGCGCCTGAAGCCATCTTGCTGGTGGCTGAGCATCAAAACGCTGGCCGTGGCCGTTTGGGGCGCCAATGGCAAAGTCAGGCCGGTGCCAGCCTGACCTTCTCACTCGGCCTGCCGCTGCAACCGGCCAACTGGTCTGGCTTGTCTTTGGCGGTTGGCGTGAGTCTGGCCGAAAGCTTAGAGCCGGCCAACGGCAAACCACCCACACTGCAACTCAAATGGCCGAATGATTTATGGCTGGGACAACGCAAGCTCGGCGGCATTCTGGTGGAAACCGCCAGTTGGGGCGATCAACGCTACGTGGTGATTGGCGTGGGCCTGAATGTGACGCAGCCAGAGCAAGACTTCGCTGCGACGGCTTTATCGGCTTTCTCTGCTTTCAGCGACACACCAACACCGCCGCCGATGGCGCCGACATCCCTGCAGGCCTTGTGGCCGGGCGTCGACGCTGCCTGGGCGCTGCAGGCGGTGGCGGCGCCGCTGGTGCAGGCCGTGCTGGACTTTGAGCGCGAGGGCTTCGCGCCTTTTCGGGCCCGCTTCGCCGCGCGCGATGCACTGGCAGGACGCTGGGTCAAACTGTCCGATGGCACCGAGGGCACCGCTTGCGGTGTTGGCCCGCACGGCGCCTTGTCGGTGCAAACCAAGGACGGCCTGCAAGACATCAGCAGCCTAGAAGTTAGCGTGCGGCCGGCTGAGAGCCCTCAACGAAACCCATGAACCCGTCGGTGAAGCTGCCGATGCATCGCCCCTGAAGGCAAAGGACGCCCCCCATGTTGAAACTGCTGATTGTGTTGCTGCTGGCCAATGGCGGCTACTACGCTTGGTCGCACGGCGCGCTGTCCCAGCTCGGTCTGGCCCCTACGCGGCACACCGAACCGGAGCGGTTGCAACAACAGGTTCATCCCGAACTGCTGCTGGTGACGCCTGCGGCGTCTACGCCAGCCCCAGCCTCGGCCCCGGCAGCCAGTGCGCCTACGAACTGAACTCCGATGAGCCTGAACTACCTCGAGTTCGACTACAGCGAGGACGCTGACGGTGTCGGCACTTTTGACGCGCTGGCAACCACAGCGCCCGCCCACAACGCAACCGTGCTGGCCGAAGTCGCCACCGTTCTGGCGTGGGCACACCATGCCTTTGAAGCGCAGCGCGCACCGCTAGACGAGGGCGGCGAATGGGACTACGACTTACAAGGCTGGCGCGAATTCAGCGCGGTAGACGTCTTGGACTTTGACGACCACAGCGGCAAACTCAGTGTTCAAGCGCAGGCCACCGGTGCCGCGCGGCAAAGCGTGAGCTTGTCCGTCACCGGCACGCCGGGCTTTTGCGCGGCCTTTCGGGAACGCTTTCAACTGTCCTGAAGACTCATGCGGCTTCTTTGTTTGACACTGGCGATGCCGAGCGGAGCCAGAGTTGGCTGGCGACAATCAGCGCGACCAAGCCCAGACCGATCAGGTCGGTCGTCAAACCTGGCTTGATGAGCACCAGCGCGGCCGTGATCAGCATCAGCCGCTCCCACCAGCGGGCCAAGCCAAAGAAGAAATACGAGTGCAAACCACCGGCCAAACAAGTCACCCCGATCGTGGCCGTGATGGCCGCCATGCTGACCGTCACAAAGTCACCCATCAGCAGCAGCGCCGGTGAAAACACAAACATGAAGGGGATGATGTAACCCGTCAAGCCCAGCTTGATGGCCGCCCAACTGCTTTCCATCAGCTTGGCCCGCGAGATGCCATTGGCCGCATACACCGCCATCGCCACCGGCGGCGTGATCGCCGACAAAACGGCGAAATACAGCACGAACAAGTGCGCCGCCTCGACTTGAATGCCGAGCTTGACCAGCGCCGGCACCAGCAATGCCACCTGCACGATGTAGGCAGGTGTGGTGGGCAGCCCCATGCCGAGCAAAATGCCCGCCAGCATGGTCAGCACCAGCGCCAGCAGCAGCGAGTCCTGCGACAGATCCAGCACGATACCCGTGAAGGCTAGGCCCAAACCCGTCAGGGTGATGGTGCCGATCACAATGCCAGCGCAAGCACAGGCCAGCGCCACCACCAAAGTATTGCGGGCTCCGGCTTCCAGCGCCTCGAGGATCGCGCGTACGGTGAAGGTTGAGCGGGTGCTGGCGCGCAGCCAAGTGGTCGGGATCACCGAGGCAATGCCGCACAAGGCCGAGAATGCCGCGCTGCGTCCGGTCAGCAAGACCGCGATGATCACGATCAGTGGCAAGAACAAATGGCCGCGCTCAGACATCACCTGCCGCAGGCGCGGCAGGTCAGCCTTGGGCACGCCGACCAAACCAATTCGCTTGGCCTCGAAGTGCACCGCCATGAAAACGGCCACGTAATACAGCAGCGCCGGCAGCAACGCAAAGGCGGCGACGGTCAGATACGACACGCCCAAAAATTCAGCCATCACAAAGGCGGCCGCCCCCATGATGGGCGGCATCAACTGGCCACCGGTGGAGGCAACAGCTTCGACCGCACCTGAAAAAGCCGGTCGGTAGCCAGTGCGCATCATCAGCGGAATCGTGAAGGTGCCGGTGGTCATCACATTGGCCACTGCGCTGCCCGACACCGTGCCAAACAAACTGCTGGTGATCACCGCCACCTTGGCTGGGCCGCCCGAGGTGTGGCCGGCAAGCGCCAGCGCAAAATCCATGAACAGTTGGCCGGCGCCGCTGCGCTCGACGAAGGCGCCGAACAGAATGAAAAGCATCACGTAGGTGGCAGACACATACAGCGGAATGCCGAAGATGCCTTCGGTGGTCAGATAGAGTTGGTCCAGCATGATGCCGACCGACTGGTTGCCGAGCGTCAAGCCATACGCCAAAAAAACCATCGCGGTGATCGGCAGCGCCCAACCGGTGGCGCGGCGGGTGGCCTCCATCACCAACACGATCAGCGCGCCCCCAAAGATGTAATCGGCCAGACGCGGATCGTCGACGTAGTAAAAGCGGTTTTGAATGTAGTCCAAGCTGGCACTCGGGTACAGCGCCGCCGCAACGGCTGCCAACACCAGCAAAACGTCAACCCAGCCGACCCGCTCGGCTGTTCCATGGCGGCCAGGCATCACCAGAAAGGCCAGCGCCAAAGCGAAAGCCAGATGCCAGCCGCGCATCACATACGCGTCGGGTGGGCCGACGAAGGCCACGTACAGATGGAATACCGACATCAGCACCGCGATTGCCGTGATCAGGTGCCGGGAGAAAGCCTGGGGAAGGGAAAACATGGAAGCGCTCCTACGCCTTTAAAGGGCGCCGACTTCCTTGTAGTAACGCTGCGCGCCCTTGTGCAGAGGTATACCAATGTCTTCCGCCATCAACTTAGGCGTCAGGCCAGCCATCGCATTGGCGATTGCCACGAGGTCGGCCTTGTTTTCAACCATGCCCTTGAGCACCTTGTAGACCACCTCCGCATCCAGGTCACAGCGCGCAATCAGGTGGGTCGCATAACCAATGGTGGGCACCGGCGTGGTTTGCTTTGGATAGCTGTTGGCGGGGATGACCAGCTTGGTGTAGCCCGGGTTGAGCTTGCGCATGGCCTGGAATTTGTCCTCGGGAATGCTGACAATTTTGATGTCACGCGCCGAGGCCAAGTCCATGATCGACGATGCCGGCACGGTGGTGCCCAGCGTGAAGGCCTGCGCGTTGTTGTCTTTCATCAATGACACCGCATCCGAATAAGACACATGGCTGATGCGCGACATGTCCTTGTAGTTCATGCCGTAGACCTGCAGCGTTTGCTGGGTGATGAACTCGGCGGTGTTGCCCCTGGGCTGAACAGCGATGGGCTTGCCCTTCAAGTCAGCCAGAGAGTTGATGTTGGCATCGGCATTGGCGACCACTTGGAAATACTGCGGATAGAGCGTGGCGACGTTGCAGACGTTCTTGGTTGGCTGCTCAAAGGGTGCACGGCCAGCGACACCGTCGACCGTGGAAATCGAATTGCCAAAACCCATGTCGGCCCGGCTGCGGTTAACCGCCAGGACATTGGCGATGCCGGCGCCAGGCAGTACCTGCACCTTGATGCCAGCCCGGTCAGCGATGTTGGAAATCGCGCCGCCCAGCGGATACCATGAGCCGCCTTGAGGTCCGGTCATCAACTTAACTTGCTGCGCCTGCGCGCCAGCCGCGCCGCACAGCAGCGCGGCGAAAATAAGAGCGGATTTGGATTGAGCAAAAGTGTGTGTCATGTCTGTTCCCTGTCTTTTTGTTGATCCATACGACTTTGCGCCGTTCGTTCGCACAGGCATTGACCCTTACGATACTTAAGTATGCACAAGGCTGATCTTTTGCACCAGTGCATTAGCTATCGATTTACTAGGTGCAGACCCACCCCAAGCCGCGCTCGCACTAGGCTACAGTGGCGCTGTTTTTCATTTTTTGCGATTGCATGAATTCCGATGACCTGAAATGCTTCGCCCGTGTGGTCCATTGCGGCAGCATCTCGCGCGCCGCGCTCGAGCTGGGCAGCGACCAATCCACAGTGAGCCGCCAGATGGCACGACTCGAAGCTGCGGCGCAGACGCGTCTGCTGCACCGCAGTGGCCGTGGCGTGCTGCCGACCGATGCTGGGCTGACACTGCTCGACTATGCGAGCCAGGTTGCAAACACGCTCGATGAAGCCCGGCGCGTCATCCATTCGTTCTCAGAACAGGGGCCCACGCAAGTTGTGATCGCAGCGCAGCCGACCATTGCACGCACTGTGTTCGGGCCTATCAGCAAGGCGCTCAAAGCGCAGTTTCCCAAGACCAAACTGCGCTTCGTCGAGGGCCTCGGCACGCACATGCTGTCTTGGCTCGCCGCTGGCGACATTGACATTGCCGTGTTTTACCTGCCAACGCATGCGCATGGCCTGAAAGTTGATGTCGTGCTGCGCGAAGACGTCAGGCTGGTGGCGCCGCCAGACCACACGCACATTGGCAGCGAGTTTTCAGTGCGGCACTTGGGCGAAGTACCGTTGATACTGCCGAGCACGCCGCATGGTTTGCGGCTGCTGGCCGAGTCTTTGGCTGAGAAGGCGGGCATCACACTCAACGTTGCGCTGGAGTGCGACGCCTCGACCAGCGTCACGAAGCGCATGGTGCTGGCCGGCTCGGGCTGCACCATTCTGCCGTTGGCAGCTGTCGCTGAAGAAGTGGCGCAAGGCCGACTGCGGACAGCGCGCTTGGTGGGCCCAGAAGTCACGCGCGAAGTGGCCATCGCCTCCTCCAGCAACCGACCGGCGGTGCTCGAGTTGTGGGGCATCACCCGCATCATCCGACAAGAAATCACCGCTATTGTCAACAGCGGCGGCTGGCCGGGCGCGCAGCTGCTGGACTGAGTGACAGCGTCAGGTTTTTTCGAGAACAGACAACGGGCCCGGCGATGTTCCGCGTGCCAGTTGCACCGCGGCAGCCGCGTCATCCATTTGCTGGAGCGTGCCACTGTCTATCGGCACCCATTCAGCACGGGCGAGACGCGACAGTTGCTCCGGCTCGCCGGGCAACATGATCTTCTCAAAACCTTCGCGCACGGGCGCGGATTGAACCCAGTCGACATAGGCGTTCACTTCCGCGCTGAACATGTCCGCCGTGCCCATTCGCCGCGGATCGAAAACCACGGCCAACATGTTGTTCCAGATCGCATGCTTCATCGTCGTGTGCGCGGGGCGCGTGGTCTCGCCGCCGGTCAGCGCTGCGCCGAGCAACTCACAGACCATCGCCAAGGCATAGCCCTTGTGGCCCGCGAACGGCAGCAGGGCGCCGCGCGGCGTCCCGGCTGGCGGAAAAATCACGCCTGGGTCTGTACTCGGCCGTCCATGTTGGTCTAGCAGTGAGTTTTCGGGCACTTGGGCCTGCTTGTTGTGCGCGACGCGCACCTTGCCCATGGCCAGCGCGCTGGTGGCGAAATCGAGCAAGATGGGTTCACGGCCGGGCACCGGAATACCGACCGTGAAGGGGTTGGTGACGATGCGCGCCTGCGTGCCGCCATGCGGTGCAACCACCGGAAAGCTGACCGCGTTGACGAAATGCACTGACACCATGCCTTGCGCCACGGCTTGCTCCGCCCAGTGACCGACCCGGCCCAAGTGATGCGAATTCTTCAGGCCCATGACGCACACGCCATGCTCACGTGCACGCGCAATCGCGAGGTCCATCGCTTCATGCGTGACGGCTTGCCCCATGCCGCGCTGAGCGTTCAGGGTCAGCATGGTGCCACTGTCTTGCTCAATGGCCACGTGCTGGTTCAGCTGCAGTTCGTCAGCGAGCCAGGAACTGACATAGCGCGGCACCATGCCAACGCCATGCGAATCGTGGCCAGCCAGATTGGCAGCGACCAGATGGTCGGCGGTGAGCTTGGCTTCGCGCTCATCCGAGCCGGCGGCCAGAAAAATATTGGCAACCCAGCGATGCAGGCCGACTGTAGGGATCAGGTGTTCTGTCATAGCCCAAAAATATACCTTGTCGACGTTCGCTCGCATCAGGACATCACGCATAGCAGACATGCGTGAAACCACGAGCCAAGCCAGATCAGCGGCAGCACAATCCGGCATTCTGCCGTCAGGCTCCCCCACACACTGTTCGACCTATATGACTCAGATCACCGCCCAAGTCCTCCCGCAATCCAGCCTACGCTCCGGCGGTCGGGTGCTGGTCGACGCTTTGCACATTCACGGGGTCGACCGTGTTTATTGCGTGCCTGGCGAAAGCTATCTCGACGTCCTCGATGCGCTGGTCGACTGCCCCGATATTGACGTGATCGTCACCAAGCATGAAGGCGCCGCCGCCAACATGGCCGAAGCCGATGGCAAGCTGACCGGCAGGCCCGGCATCTGCTTCGTTACACGCGGGCCAGGCGCGACCCACGGCAGCTGCGGCACACACATCGCCCTGCAAGACTCCAGCCCGATGATCTTGTTCATTGGGCAGATCCCGCGTGAGCACCGCGGCCGCGAATCTTTCCAGGAAGTCAATTACACCCAGATGTTCAGCCCACTCGCCAAGTGGGTGGCCGAGATCGACGACCCAGCGCGCATTCCAGAATTCATCGCTCGCGCTTTTCAGGTTGCCACCTCCGGCCGACCCGGACCGGTCGTTTTGGCTTTGCCGGAAGATGTTTTAAGCGCCCTGGTCGACGTGCCAGACACGGCACGCTATCAACCGGTGGCGGCCACGCCCAGCGCCGCGGACGCGTTGACATTGGCCGACATGCTCAGCCGCGCCAGCCAACCGCTGGTGATCGTCGGCGGTGCCAACTGGAGCGAACAAGCCTGTGCCAACCTGGCCCAATTTGCCAAGGCGTGGAACCTCCCCCTTGCCGCCTCTTTTCGCCGCCAAGACTTGCTTGACAACCGACATGCCAACTACGTCGGCCACCTGAGTCTGGGCATCAACCCCAAGCTCGCCGAGCGCCTGCGCACGGCCGATCTGGTGTTGGCCGTCGGCACCCGGCTCGGCGACATCACCACCGACTCGTACACCAACTTGGTTGCGCCGCGCAGCCAACAAAGGCTGGTTCATCTGCACGCCGATGCGGCTGAGCTGGGTCGCGTTTACCAAGCAGATCTGGCCATCCTGACAGGCGTCCATGCCAGCGCTGCCATGCTGGCCGCGCTGGATGCACCCAAGGCCGTCAGCTGGGCTGACTGGACACACGGTGCGCGCCGCGACTACCTCGACTTCACAGCCTTGCCAGCCCCACGCGCCGACAGCGAAGGGGTGGACATGGCGCAGGTGGTCGGTCATCTAAACAACATCCTGCCGGATGACGCGATTCTCACCAACGGTGCCGGCAACTACACGGTTTGGCTGCATCGCTTCTACCAATACCGCCAATCACGCACCGAGCTGGCACCCATCTGCGGTGCCATGGGTTATGGCTTTCCCGCCGCCATCGCTGCGAAAAGGCGTCACCCCGACCGCACGGTCGTGTGTTTTGCCGGTGACGGCTGCTTCCTGATGTACCCACAGGAGCTGGCGACCTCGGTGCAGTTCCAAATACCGGTGATCGTCATCGTCGCCAACAACGGCATGTATGGAACGATCCGCATGCATCAGGAAAAGCGTTTCCCCGGACGCATTTCAGCCACCGATTTGCAGGGGCCGGACTTCGTCGCTCTGGCCAAGTCCTTTGGCGCTCATGCCGAGCTGGTGGAAACCAGCGATGAGTTTCCAGCGGCCTTCGCGCGCGCGCAAGCTGCCGGCAAGCCGGCGCTGCTGGAGTTGCGCACGGACGTGAAACAAATCACGCCGGGGATGCGGCTGTGAGCTCTGTGAGCTGATCAATCGCCCGCATACCCTTTTCTTTAACGGCTTGTTCGCGGCCCAGCGGCCATCCCGAGACGCTTTCCGACATACTTGGCTAACGACGCCGCCAGCGTTTAGGCGGCAAGCAACTCTCGGGAGCATTTGTGCGCAAGACATCCATCGACAAAAAGAAGATTCGTTTTTTACTGCTCGAAGGGGTTCACCCTTCTGCGGAAGATTTGATCCGCGCGGCCGGCTACACGAACATCGACAGCGTCACCGGTTCACTGCCCGACGCTGAACTCAAGGCGCGTTTGGCCGACGTGCACTTTCTGGGCATTCGCTCACGCACGCAACTCACCGAAGATATTTTTGCGCATGCCCCCAAGCTGACTGCGGTCGGTTGCTTCTGTATCGGCACCAACCAAGTTGACTTGGCGGCGGCACGCCAACGCGGCATCGCGGTCTTCAACGCCCCTTACTCCAACACTCGCTCGGTTGCCGAACTGGTGCTGGCCGAGGCGATTTTGCTGCTGCGCGGCGTACCAGAAAAAAGTGCGGTGGCGCACCGTGGCGGCTGGCTCAAGTCGGCGGAGAACGCTTACGAAATACGCGGCAAAACGCTGGGCATCATCGGCTATGGCTCGATCGGCACGCAGCTGTCGGTGCTGGCTGAAGGGCTGGGCATGAAGGTGGTATTTTTTGATGTCGTGACCAAGTTGCCGCTGGGCAACGCAAGGCAAATGCTCAGCCTGCATGAGCTGCTGTCCATCAGCGACGTGGTCAGCCTGCACGTGCCCGAAACCCGCGCCACGCAATGGATGATCGGTGCTAACGAAATAGCCATGATGAAGCACGGCAGCGTCTTGATCAATGCGTCCCGCGGCAGCGTGGTCGAAATTGATGCGCTGGCCGAGGCGCTGACTTCGCGCAAACTGCTGGGCGCGGCGATTGACGTTTTTCCGGTGGAGCCGCGCAGCAATACGGACGTCTTTGAGTCGCCCTTGCGCGGCCTCGACAACGTCATCCTCACGCCGCACGTCGGCGGTTCGACCATGGAAGCGCAAGCCAACATCGGCGTTGAAGTCGCTGAAAAGCTGGTCAAGTACAGCGACAACGGCACCTCAACCTCGTCGGTCAACTTCCCCGAGGTGGCGCTGCCGGCGCATCCCGACAAACACCGGCTGCTGCACGTGCACCGCAATGTACCCGGCGTGTTGTCGCAGATCAACCAGATTTTTTCGGACAACCACATCAACATCGCAGCGCAGTATTTGCAGACGCACGACGACATCGGCTACGTCGTCATCGACATCGATGCCATCGACTCTGACAAGGCGCTGAGCAAGCTTGCCCAAGTGCC
>JABMMH010000079.1 GCA_013205645.1 Polaromonas sp.
TCAGCGCAGCAGAGCAAGGCCGCAACCTGATCGACGTCAAACGCGTCGGCTCGGGCTTATTGATGCAATCCGCCGACAACCACGAGATCACGCTGGCCGACTTGAAAGTTGTCACCCAGCTGCAACCGACGCCCGCGCAACTGCATGATTTGTTGTTCGCCTGGAAGGTCGCGAAATACGTCAAGTCCAACGCCATCGTCTTCTGCGGTGGCGGCATGACGCTGGGCGTCGGTGCCGGCCAAATGAGCCGCATCGACTCGGCCCGCATCGCGGCCATCAAAGCGGCCAACGCCAATCTTGATTTGCAAGGCTCAGCCGTCGCCAGCGACGCCTTTTTCCCCTTCCGCGACGGCCTCGATGTGGTGGTCGATGTCGGCGCCAGCTGCATCATCCAGCCCGGTGGCAGCATGCGCGACGCTGAAGTGATTGCGGCGGCAGACGAACGCGGCGTGGTGATGGTGACGACCGGCGTGCGGCACTTCCGTCATTGATCTAAACCATGGCCATCCAACTCAACCACCAAGAAGTCCTCACGCCGCCAGCGCCGTCCGCGACGGTCATGGTATTGCGCGACAGTCCCGACGGACTCGAGGTGCTGATGGTCAAGCGTCACAGCAATTCGGGTGTGCTGGGTGGCGTTCATGTTTTTCCCGGCGGTAAGCTGGATGCGCTGGATTGCCAGACCCCTCCTTCGCAATTGGAGCAAAGCGCCGAAGACCTGGCGGCCAGCTTGTACGAGGAGTCGCTTGAGCTCGCCACCGGCGCGGGTTTGTATGTGGCTGCTTTGCGTGAGACTTTTGAAGAGTGCGGGCTGCTGCTGCACCGGGAGCTGCCGCTGCATGTGCTGGGCGAACTGCGTCAGCAGGTGAGAGCCGGCCTTGGCTTTGTCGCCGCGATGGCGCAACTCGGTCTGCCCTTGCAGACCAGCAGCCTGAAGCCTTGGGCGCGCTGGATCACCCCGCGCGTGCCATCGGTGATGAACCGGCGCTTTGATGCGCGCTTCTTTGTGGCGCTGGCTCCAGTTGGGCAAGACGCGTTGCACGACGACCATGAGGTCACAGAAACCGTCTGGCTGACGCCCGAGGCTGGCCTGCGCCGGTATTGGTCGGGCGAGCTTGGGTTGGTGCCGGCACAGATTTTGAGCCTGAGCCAGTTGGCGTGCTACGCCAGTGCCGCCGACGTGATGAACGCGGCCAGCGCCCGCCCACCGTTTTTGATTGCGCCTGAGCCGATGGAGCTTGAAGGCCAACGCGTCATGTGTTACCCGGGAGACCCCAGCCATTCGGTGACGCGTTCACTGTGGACTGGTCCGACCCGGCTGATCTTTCAGAACAACCGCTTTGAACCCGAAGGTGGCTTGGCCGCGCTGCTGGGCTGACTTTTTGGGTGCCGAGCTGCCAGTGACCCTATAACGCCAAGGTATGTGATCTAGGCCCATCAACCGAAAAGCTCACTTAACAGTAGACTGATTTGTTTACAGAGTGAGTGAGTGATGCAGAAAACAGCCTTGGTCGTTGGTGCGAGTGGTATTGGTGGCCGTAATCTAGCGGGCGAGTTGATTGACAAGGGCTGGACCGTCTATGGCCTGGCCCGCCGCCCATTGGAAGGCGTCCTCGGTCTGCGTGCGGTCGCTGCTGACCTGCTGGATCCGGCCAGTTTGGGAAAAGCATTGGCCGATGTTGCACCCACCCATGTGTTCATCACCGCCTGGATGCGTCAAGCCACTGAGGCTGAGAACATTCGCGTCAACGGCGCCATGGTGCGCAATGTGCTGGCAGCATTGGCACCGAAAAAATCAGTGCGCCACGTGTCCTTGGTCACTGGGCTGAAACATTACCTAGGGCCTTTCGAGGCCTATGCCAGTGCCGGCACGCTGCCCGAAACTCCGCTGCGCGAAGAGCAGCCACGCCTCGCCATCGAGAATTTTTATTACGAGCAAGAAGACGAGGTCTTCGCGGCGGCCGCACGTGACGGCTTCAGCTGGAACGTTCACAGGCCGCACACCGTCATCGGCAAGGCCGTTGGCAATGCGATGAACATGGGCATGACGTTGGCCGTCTATGCGTCGATCTGCAAAGAAACGGGCCGTCCGTTTCAATGGCCTGGATCCGCAGCGCAGTGGCAAGGGTTGTCCGACGTCACGGACGCGCACCAGTTGGCCAAGCAATTGGTCTGGGCGGCTGAAACAGACGCAGCACACAACACAGCCTTCAATATCGTCAACGGCGACATGTTCCGCTGGCAATGGCTCTGGGGCCGCTTGGCCAACTGGTTCGGCATTGAAGCGGCTGGCTTTGACGGCACGATTCGCCCACTGGAAACTGAGATGGCCGGCGACGAGGCACTCTGGCGCGAGATGGCGCAGCGGCACGGACTGGTTGAGCCCGACTTGAAAAAGCTGGCATCGGCTTGGCACACCGA
>JABMMH010000080.1 GCA_013205645.1 Polaromonas sp.
CGCGCTTCATTTGCGTTCTACAACCGCATGGCAGATGTCGATGCGCTGGTTGCAGGTATCCGCAGCGTGCAGAAAGTGTTTGCGTGATGGCCAACTACAAAGCGCTCTACCAAGAGGTGATCTTGGACCACAACAAAAAGCCCCGCAACTTCGGCACGCTGGAGCACCCCAGCCATCACGCCGAGGGACACAACCCGCTGTGCGGCGACCACCTCAGTGTGGCGTTGCAGCTGCAGGGTGAAACCATCGAGCAGATCGCCTTCCAAGGTGAGTCTTGCGCCATCTGCAAGGCGTCGGCGTCGATGATGACGGCCGCCGTGAAGGGTAAGACGCGTGCCGACGCGCAAGCGCTGAGCCAAGAATTTTTAGCCATGACGACCGGTAAGCTGGACCTTGACCAGCCCAACCAGATCGGGCGGTTGGCGGTGTTTGCCGGGGTGCGCGATCTGCCAACGCGCGTCAAGTGCGCGATTTTGCCTTGGCACACGCTGCAGGCTGCCTTCAATTCGCAGGGCACGGCCAGCACCGAAGCGTGATGTTGATCACCACCGACAACCAGAAAGGACACCATGCTGACTTCCCATGAACTGAAAAACTACATCCTCAATGGCTTGCCTTGCGACTATGCAGAGGTGCAAGGCGATGACGGCCAGCACTTCGAGGCGGTGGTCGTGAGCCCCCTGTTTGCGGGCAAAACTCGCGTCCAGCAGCACCAGCATGTCTACCAAGCGCTGGGCGATCGCATGCGCTCTGAAATCCACGCGCTGTCGCTGCAAACCTTCACGCCCGAGGCTTGGGCGAAAACGATTCCTCAATAACTTTTGGACCCCACATGAACACTCAAGACAAAATTCACGCGCAAGTCAACGCCAACCCGGTGGTGCTCTACATGAAAGGAACGCCGCAGTTCCCGCAGTGCGGCTTTTCAGGGGCCACCGTGCAGATGCTCCAAGCCTGCGGTCTGCAGGACTTTGCCGCCGTCGACGTGATGGCCGACCCGGACATCCGGAACGGCATCAAGGCCTACGCCAACTGGCCGACCATTCCGCAGCTTTACGTCAATGGCGATCTGGTCGGCGGCGCTGACATCGTGCGTGAGATGTACGCGCTGGGCGAACTGCAAGCACTGGTTAACCCAGCAGGCGCGTCTTGACCTTGACATCGCCCACGAGAGGCCCCGTCAGTCACCCTTTTTAAGGAGGCTTGTATGCCGAAAATTGCCGAAATAGAAGACACCCCCAACCCGAACGCGGTCAAGTTCACGCTTCACGAACCGCTGACCTGGGGAATCTCGCACTCTTATGAAAACGCGGAACAGGCCAAGGACGATGCACTGGCCGCCTCGCTGTTCGCGCTTCCAAATGTCAGCAACGTTTTTTATGTCGACCGCTGGCTCACCGTCACGCAAGACGGCGGCGCCGACTGGCCAGAACTGGTGCGGCTGATTGCTGTGCCTTTGCGCGCGGCCCCAGCGGCTGCAGCGCAATCGGCCGCTGCCGTGTTTGCTGCGCGCATGTCGATTGACGACATGAGCCAGGAAGACCAAGCGCGACTCGAGGTGATCAGTGAGCTACTGGACCAGCGTATCCGGCCGTCGCTCAAAGCCGACGGCGGCGACTTGCACGTGGTCGGCTTGGCCGGCAACTACCTCAGCATTCACTACCAAGGCGCCTGCGGCAGCTGCCCGAGCTCGCTCTCCGGCACCCTGAGTGCCATCGAAAACTTGGTCCGCTCGATCGAACCAGACATCGCCGTGGTGGCGGTCTAGCATGCTACAAGGCATCCGTCACCTCATCGCAGTCGGCAGCGGCAAAGGCGGCGTCGGCAAATCAACCGTCAGCGTCAATCTGGCGCTGGCGCTGCAGCAGCGCGGCGCTCGCGTCGGGCTGGTCGACGCCGACATCCTTGGCCCGAGCATTCCCGGGATGCTGGGCATCCCAACCGGAGAGCCGCCCGAGATGACGGCCGACAGCCGGATGATTCCGGCGGAACGCTACGGCCTGAAAGTTGTGTCCATGGGCATGCTGACCGGCGACGACCGACCAGCCGTGCTGCGCGGACCGATGGTCGGCAAGTACCTCAAGATGTTCGTTTCTGGCGTGCAATGGGGCGAGCTGGACTACCTGATCTTGGACCTGCCCCCAGGCACCGGCGACACCCAGCTGACGCTGGCGCAAAGCTTGCCACTGTCGGGCGTGGTGATCGTGACGACGCCCCAAGCCGTGAGCCTGAAGATCGCCCGACGCGGCTTGCGCATGTTTGAAAAAGTACAAGTGCCGATTCTTGGCATTGTCGAGAACATGCGCACCTTCACCTGTCCGCACTGCGGCGAGACCACCGATATTTTCCGGCGCGGCGGCGGTGAGCAAATGAGCCAAGATCTCGGCGTGCCGTTCCTCGGCGCCCTGCCTCTGGATACCGAGGTTGTGACCTGCGGTGACGAGGGTTGTCCGATCGTCGTTGACCAACCGAAGTCGCCCAGCGCGCGTGTTTATGGCACCATCGCCGATGCGCTGGTGGCACAACTCCACAAGGCAGACTCGGGGCTCAAGCCCTTTGTCTGGAAGTGGGACAGCAACGATGGCGCGCCGACTTGGACCGAAAGTGCTGTGCAGCCGTCTGGCGCGCGTAACATACCAGTGGGGCTGCTGCGCCGCGATCCGCGCACCTTGTCGCTCTTGTGGCAAGACGGCCATCGCGACGACCTCGATGTACGCGACCTGCGCCTAGCTTGTCGCTGCGCCCTTTGCGTCGAAGAAATGAGCGGGCGCAAGCTCCTCGACCCGCAGACGGTGCAGGCCGATGTGAGTCCCCGCAAGATCGC
>JABMMH010000081.1 GCA_013205645.1 Polaromonas sp.
CAGCTGCCACCGCCCAACGTGACCGGCACGTTGCACATGGGCCATGCCTTCAACCAGACCATCATGGACTCGCTGACGCGTTACCACCGGATGTCGGGCGACAACACGCTGTGGGTGCCGGGCACCGACCATGCGGGCATTGCCACGCAGATCGTGGTCGAGCGCAAGCTGGCTGGCGAAGGCAAGACACGACACGACTTAGGGCGTAAAAACTTTGTTGCCAAAGTCTGGGAATGGAAAGAAGAGTCTGGCTCGACCATCACGCGGCAAATGCGGCGCATGGGCGACTCGGTTTCTTGGAAGCACGAATACTTCACCATGGACCCTAAAATGTCCAAGGTCGTCACCTCGACCTTTGTGCAGCTCTACGAGCAAGGCCTGATTTACCGCGGCAAGCGCCTCGTCAACTGGGACCCGATTTTGAAATCGGCGGTGAGCGACCTCGAAGTTGAGAGCGAAGAAGAAGACGGCTTCATGTGGCACATCCGCTACCCGCTGGCAGATGGTTCTGGCTCCTTGACCGTTGCCACCACCCGCCCTGAAACCATGCTCGGCGACGTCGCGGTGATGGTCCACCCGGAAGACGAACGCTACCAACATTTGATAGGCCAAGCCGTCAAACTCCCGCTGTGCGACCGCGAGATTCCGGTGATTGCCGATGACTACGTCGACATCGCTTTTGGCACGGGCGTGGTCAAGGTCACACCCGCACATGACACCAACGACTATGCCGTCGGACAGCGCCACAACTTACCTATTATCGGCGTGCTGACGCTGGATGCAGCCATCAATGAAAACGCACCTGAAAAGTACCGCGGCTTAGACCGCTTTGTGGCTCGCAAGGCCGTTGTTGCGGACTTGGAAGCGCAGGGCTTTTTGGTTGAAGTGAAAAAGCACAAGCTGATGGTGCCGCGTTGCGCTCGCACGGGTCAGGTGATCGAGCCGATGCTGACCGACCAATGGTTTGTCGCCATGAACAAGGTCAGCCCGCAAGACCCCACCGGCAAGTCCATTGCGCAAAAGGCCATTGACGCGGTCGACAGCGGTGCGGTTAAGTTCGTGCCCGAGCAATGGGTCAACACCTACAACCAGTGGATGGGCAACATTCAAGACTGGTGCATTTCGCGCCAGCTCTGGTGGGGCCATCAAATCCCGGCTTGGTACGACGAAGACGGCAAAGTCTATGTCGCTGAAAACGAAGCTGCGGCCCAAGCTCAAGCCCCCGGCAAAACACTGCGCCGTGACGAAGACGTTCTTGACACCTGGTATTCATCGGCACTGGTGCCCTTCTCATCTTTAGGCTGGCCGGAAAAAACCAAAGAGCTGGATCTGTTCTTGCCATCCAGCGTGCTGGTCACCGGCTACGACATCATCTTTTTCTGGGTCGCCCGGATGATCATGATGACGACGCACTTCACCGGCCAAGTGCCTTTTCACCACGTGTACATCCACGGTCTGGTGAAGGATTCACAAGGCAAAAAGATGAGCAAGTCTGAGGGCAATGTGCTGGACCCGGTGGACCTGATTGACGGCATCGAATTGGCACCGCTGCTCGACAAGCGTTCACAAGGCCTGCGCAAACCTGAGACCGCGCCACAAGTGCGCAAGAACACAGAGAAAGAATTCCCGGCCGGCATCCCTGGCTACGGCGCGGATGCGCTGCGCTTCACCTTTGCCTCGCTGGCCAGTTTGGGCCGCAGCATCAACTTCGACAGCAAGCGCTGCGAAGGCTACCGCAACTTCTGCAACAAACTGTGGAACGCCACCCGCTTCACGCTGATGAACTGCGAAGGCCAAGACTGCGGACTCGAAAAACACACCAAAGAGCAATGCCAGCCAGGCGGCGAGTTCCACAACTACATGAGCTTCTCGCAAGCCGACCGCTGGATTGCGTCGACGCTGCAACGCGTTGAAGCTGACGTGGCTAAAGGCTTTGCCGACTACCGGCTCGACAACGTCGCCAGCAGCATTTACCAGTTTGTCTGGGACGAGTTTTGCGACTGGTACTTGGAAATCGCCAAGGTGCAAATTCAAACCGGCACCGAGGCCGAACAACGTGCCACGCGCCGCACCTTGATTCGCACGCTGGAAGCTATTTTGCGTTTGGCGCATCCAGTGATTCCGTTCATCACTGAAGAGCTGTGGCAAAAAGTCGCGCCGGTTGCCGGACTGTCGGGCCGCTTCATCAGCGAAGCGCACTACCCGACCAGCCAACCGCAAAAAATCGATGCGCAAGCCGAAGCTCACGTGGCCAAGCTGAAGACGCTGGTCGACGCCTGCCGCAATCTGCGCGGTGAAATGAACGTCTCACCCGCCCTGCGCATGCCGCTGCTGGTGCTTGGCGACACCGACTTCATGCGCAGTTCCGCGCCGGTCATCAAAGCGCTGGCCAAGCTCAACGACGTGCAAGTGTTTGACGACGAAGCCGCTTGGGCGACAGCAGCCCAAGGCGCGCCGGTCGCCGTGGTTGGCGAGGCCCGCATTTGTTTGTTTGTTGAGGTCGATGTGGCGGCAGAAAAAGCTCGTTTGGGCAAAGAAGCCACCCGGCTGGAAGGCGAGCTGGTCAAGGTCAACGCCAAACTGGCCAACGAAGCCTTCGTCAACAAGGTGCCGCCCGCCGTGCTGGAGCAAGAAAAAAAGCGTCTCACGGATTACACCGCCACGCTTGAAAAACTCCGGGATCAATTGGCTCGCTTGAATTAATACACTCGTCCCAAGGGGACAAAGCGCGTCGGACAACAGCGCGCATTCATGTCAGACCAGACCTATTTTGGCCGGCGAATGCCGCTTTTGAGCGTCGTCACTGATCAGCCTGTGTTACTTTGTAAAAGTACCAACGATATCTAATGACAGGAAGTCCATGACCCCACGCACCGCCATCCGAAAAGCCGTTTTCCCAGTTGCAGGCTTAGGCACCCGATTTTTGCCGGCCACCAAAGCCCAGCCGAAAGAGATGCTGCCCATCGTTGACAAGCCGCTGATTCAATACGCGGTTGAGGAGGCTTACGCGGCCGGCATTCGCCACATGATTTTTGTGACTGGCCGCAACAAGCGCGCCATTGAAGACCATTTCGACACCGCCTATGAGTTAGAAAGCGAACTAGAAGCAGCGCACAAAGACGCGCTGCTGAAGCTGGTTCATTCGGTGGTGGCCGACGACATGTTTTGCTCGTATGTCCGCCAGCCTCGCTCGCTGGGCCTTGGCCACGCCGTGCTGTGCGCCGAGCACCTGGTCGGCGACGAACCGTTTGCCGTGGTGTTGGCCGATGACTTGATGGTCGGCACGCCGCCCGTGCTGTCGCAAATGGTCACGCAGTTCAATGAACTGCAGCAGTCCATCATTGCGGTGCAAGAAGTGCCCGATGCACACACGCGGCGCTACGGCATTGTGGCTGGCGATGAGGTCCGGCCAGGGCTGATCAAGATCTCCCGCATGGTTGAAAAGCCAGCACCGGAAGTGGCACCCTCGCGCATGGGCGTGGCGGGCCGCTACATCCTCACGCCGGGTGTGTTTGACCAGATTCGCCAGCAAGCTGGCGGTGTTGGCGGCGAAATTCAGCTGACGGACGGCATTGCCGGGCTGATGCAGCACGAGAGCGTGTACGCCTTTCAATACCAAGGCAAACGCTACGACTGCGGTAGCAAAGAAGGCTTTCTAGAAGCCACTGTTGAACTGGCCTTGCAACACCCAGAAGTGGGTGCGCATTTCCGGGACTATTTGAGCCAGCTGCAAATCTCGGAAAAATTGATTGCAGCCTGAGCGCGGGTCAGCGCCGTTTGAGCACGTGAATATAGTCGGTGCCGACGGTCTGCTGCTCGACCAAGTCGTTGCCGGTTTGCTTGGCAAAGGCTTGGAAGTCGCGGGTCGATCCCGCGTCGGTTGACACCACTTTGAGAAGTTGGCCGCTGGTCATTTCGGCCAGCGCCTTCTTGGCCTTCAAGATAGGCAATGGGCAGTTCAGCCCACGGGTGTCAAGTTCTTTGTCAATGTTCATGAGTTTCTTTCAGCCCTTGGGCTTTGGACTTGACGAGCAAGTCAGACAGAAGCGTGTGTTTTTGAAGCATACGTAATTTTGATTTTAAGCAGAACACCAGCGCGGCGACCAGCCTGATCGCAAAACCGGATCAGCCAGGGGCTCTCTTCGCCCACTCCAAGAATGTTGGGGTGTGTCCGCAAGAGGTCAGGAAGTCCGCCATCGCATAGCCGGTTCCGGCGGGCCAGCACAGCACGTCCTCAAACGCGTACAACTTGTAATCCACCAGTTCGGGCGACAGCTTGACCTCGCCGCTGCACACCGCG
>JABMMH010000082.1 GCA_013205645.1 Polaromonas sp.
AGCATGGGCCATGTCGCTGATCGCGTTGCGTTCTTCCAGAGGCTGACGCAACACAATATCAACCAACTTGTCGCCTTCGCGGAACTGCCCGACCGCCGTGCCGCTGAGCACCATGCGTGAGGTTTGCGCGATCGACTGGCTGCTCACGCCGAGTGCACGCGCCTTGGCTTGATCGATCTCCAGTCGCAGCACTTTGACCGACTCGTTCCAGTTGTCGTTGACGCCGCGAGTGTGGCTGTTCTCGCGCATCACCGTCTTGACTTCATCGGCACGCGCGCGCAGCACCGTCGGGTCTGCGCCGACAACCCGAAACTGCACCGGATACGGCACAGGCGGCCCGTTTGGCAACAGCTTGACGCGACCACGCACCTCGGGGAATTCGGTCGCCAGCAAAGCCGGCAGCTTGATGCGCAAGGACTCGCGCAGCTTCAGGTCTTCGGGCACCACGATGAACTGCGTCACGTTGGTCTGAGGAAAAATCTGGTCCAGCGGCAAATAAAAGCGCGGCACGCCAGAGCCCAGCCAAGCACTCACCGTGCTCACGCCGGCCTCTTGCATCAAGCGCTGCTCGACGCGTTTCGCTGTTAGTTCATTGGATGCAAACGAAGTGCCTTCAGGGAACCAGATGTCGACCAAAATCTCAGGGCGACTGGAGTCTGGAAAGAACTGCTGCTGCACCTGACCCATGCCGACAATGCCCAACGCAAAGGTCAACACCGTGGCACCGATGGTCAGCCAGCGGTATTCAACGCACCAGTTCACAGCACGGCGAAAGGTGTTGTAAAAAGGCGCGTCAAAGTGCTCATGCTGCGCCGCTTGGCCGACCACCACCGGCCGCGATTTGAGCAGCAAAGTGCCCAGGTAAGGCACGAAATAAACCGAGACGATCCAGCTCAACACCAGCGCGATCACGGTCACCGCAAAAATCGCAAAGGTGTACTCGCCCGTGACAGACTTGGCCAAGCCAATCGGCAAGAAGCCAACGGCGGTGATCAAGGTTCCCGTCAACATCGGCATGGCTGTGACGTCATACGCAAAGGTGGCTGCGCTCACTTTGTCGTAACCCTCTTCCATTTTTCGAACCATCATTTCAACCGCAATGATGGCGTCGTCGACCAACAGACCGAGCGCGATGATGAGTGAGCCCAATGAAATTTTGTGCAACCCAATGTTCCAGTAATTCATGGCTAAAAACGTCATCGCCAAGACCAGTGGAATCGTGATGCCGACCACCAGACCGGGGCGCATGTCGATGTAATAGCGCCGCCACAGCGGCAGCGTGGCCGCATCTGCGCGCTTGTGCAAACCCAGGCTGATGAAACTGACCGCCAGCACGATTAGCACGGCCTCCATCAGCACTTTCACGAACTCGTTGACTGAGCTGGTCACAGCCTTGGGTTGGTCTTGAATTTGCACCAACTTGACACCCGCCGGCAAGCTGGCGTCCAGACGGCTGCGCAATTGTTGGAGTGATTTGCCGAGCGCGATGATGTCGCCCCCCTTGGTCATCGACACGCCAAGCGCAATCACTTCCTGGCCCTGATGGCGCACCTTGACAATGGGTGGATCGACGTAGCCACGCTTGACCTCAGCGATGTCGCCAAGCCGCAACTGGTTGCCGGAACTGCCCCGGATCGGCATCGCCTTGAGCTGCTCCAGCGCTTCAAATTGCCCGCCCACACGCACCTGCAACACATCCAGCGGCGTCTGCACCGCACCGGCTGATTCCACCGCATTTTGCTGGGTCATTTGCGCCAGCACTTGGTTCAGGTCCAGCCCCGTCTGAGATTGCTTGCGCGACATCTCCACGTATATTTTCTCGTCTTGAGCGCCGAACAGTTCGACCTTGGCGACGTTCGGCACGCGCAACAACTGTTGCCGCACGTCATCGGCAACGGTCTTGACTTCAGCGTAGCTGAAGCCATCAGACGCCAGCGCGTAAATGACGCCATAGACGTCGCCGAAATCGTCATTGAAAAAGGGGCCCTGCACACCCGGCGGCAAGGTGCCGCGCATATCGCCAATTTTTTTGCGAACGGCATACCAAACGCTGGCCACCTCGCTGGCTTTGGATGAATCCTTGATCTGAAAAATGATCTGTGATTCACCCGGCTTGGAGTAGCTGCGGATCTTGTCGGCGTAGGGCACTTCTTGCAAGGTGCGCTCAAGTTTGTCGGTGACCTGTTCAGCCACCTGCTGGGCCGTCGCTCCCGGCCAGTAGCTGCGCACCACCATCGCCCGAAAGGTGAAAGGCGGGTCTTCGTCTTGCCCCAGCTGAAAATAAGAGGCCAGCCCGAAGACCATCAAAACCACCATCAGGTAGCGCGTGAGTGCCGGGTGCTCTAGCGCCCAACGGGATAAGTTAAAGGATTTCATAGCCGACTCACTTGGCCGCGTGTGGTGGCTGGTACAGCGTGACTTTTTGCCCAGCAGTCAACACATGCACACCGGCACTGACGACCTGCATGCCAGGCTCCAGGCCGGCGGCCACCACGGCCTGGTTGCCGTCGACGGTGGCAATTTTCACCGCTTGTGAGCGCAGCGTCATGCTGGTCGACTCCAAAACCCAAACGGCAGTGCCCTGCCCGTCTTGCCGCAACGCCGAGGTTGGCAGCTTGATGACCTGCTTGCCCTGCACACCAGCGCCACCCGCAGCGGTACTGAACACCGTCACCGTGGCGCCCAAGGCTGGCGCTGTCTGCTTGGCGTTCAAACCCACCTTGACCTGAAAAGTCCGCGTCACCGGGTCGGCACTGGCCGACACTTCGCGCACAATCCCGCTGAGATCGGTGTTGTCGGTCCCGACTTGTACCCGCATTGTCAGACCCGGCTGCATGGCCGCCAAACCATCTTCCGGCACCGCAAAGACAGCATCCCGAGCACCGTCCGTGGCGATCCGAAAGACCGGCGTTCCAGCCGCCACCACTTGACCGGCCTCCGCCTCGACCGCGGTGACAACACCGTCAACAGTGGCTCGCAGCACCGCATAACTGGCCTGGTTTGTCTGCGTCATCAGCTGCGACTGCGCTTGCTCCAGCTGCGCTTGTGCGGCCTTGAGACTGGCTTCACGCCGCTCCAAATCGGCCGCACTGATGAAGTTTTGCGTGCGCAATTCTTTGTAGCGCTTGAAGTCTGCTGCTGCCAAGTCTCGATTCGTCAAAGCGGCTGCGGTTTGCGCTTGAGCGGCCTCTACCGCTAATGTGTAGTCTTGCGGATCGAGCTGCGCCAGCACTTGGCCGGACTTGACACGCTGGCCCAGTTGGGCCTGTCGCGCCATGATCTTGCCACCCACCCTGAATGCCAAGCGAGCCTCGACTTGCGCCCTCACCTCACCCGCAAACTCACTGCCGGCTTGGAAAGTGTCCATGCCCACGATCAACACCTTGACGGCGCGCACCGGCTCTTCAGTCGGCGGTGGTTTGCTGCAACCACCAAGGACAGCCAAAATAGCTGTTAAAACCGCAATAGCGGCGACGAAGTTAGTTTTTTTCATGAAAGAAACGGCTTGCTGACGGGCTGAGCGAAATAGCTGGAATTCTTGTTACTGACTGAGCGGTTAGTAATCTAAAAGAAGGGCTTCAAATTGTCAAGCGACAATCACGCCATGAAGGCCAGCACCCCACCATCGAGACCATCTAGCCCTGAAGAACAAGGCATGGTCGGCATGCAAAGCGTTCAGCATTACGAGAACTTTCCGGTGGCATCTCTGCTCTGTCCTGCACGGTTTAGACCGCCTATTGCCGCTATTTACCACTTCGCGCGCACCGCAGACGACATTGCCGACGAAGGCGACGCCAGCCCAACCGAAAGACTGGCCGACTTGGCCGTCTACCGGGCAGACCTGCTTGCAACCAGTCAGGGCAAAGCAGTCTCTGCGCGCTGGCCGGCCGTCTTTGTCGGACTCGGGCCAATGCTCAAAGAGTGGCAATTGCCGCTGCCACTGCTCACCGACCTGCTCAGTGCCTTTGAGCAAGACATCGTCAAGACACACTATGCCGACCAAGCCGAGTTGCTGGACTATTGCCGCCGCTCCGCCAACCCGATCGGGCGTCTGTTGCTACACCTTTACGGCGTGCAAGATGTCGAAGCGTTAAAGCAAAGCGACTGCATTTGCACAGCGCTGCAACTGGTCAACTTCTGGCAAGACCTGAGTGAGGACATACCGCGCGGTCGTGTTTATCTGCCTGCTGATTTACAAACAAAGCATGGCGTGACCGAAGCCGCTTTGCTGAGCCAAAAAATCTCCAGCAACACGCGCGCACTGGTCGCTGACAGCGTCGACTGGGTCCGCCAACTCATGCACCAAGGCGCACCGCTGGTCAAACAAGTCCCCGGCCGGGCCGGCTGGGAACTGCGGCTGGTGGTGCAAGGCGGTCTGCGCATAGCAGAGCGCATTGAACAGCTGGACTTTGGCACGCTGCAGCAGCGGCCCGTCATTGGCAAACGCGATGCGCTGTTGATGGGCTGGCGCACGCTCTGGATGTAGCCGGGACCGAGCTGCAAACCGGCCCGCGCTTACGGCGACAATCTCAGCATGAATCCAGAGCAGTACGTCCAGCAAAAAGCCGCCGCCTCCGGCAGCAGCTTTTATTACGCCTTCCTCTTTTTACCCAAAGACAGGCGCGCGGCCATCACCGCCTTCTATGCGTTTTGCCGCGAAGTCGATGACGTTGTCGACGAAGTCACCGACCCCGGTGTGGCCGGCACCAAACTCGCTTGGTGGCAATCCGAGGTCGGCAAAGCCTTTGCCGGCAACCCATCGCACCCGGTCATGAAAGCCCTGATGCCCTGCGCCGCCCAGTACGGCATCGAAGCGCGGCACTTGCTCGCCGTCATCGAAGGCTGCCAGATGGACTTGGTACAAAACCGCTTCCTCGACTACACCGCCTTGAAGCAGTATTGCCACTTGGTGGCAGGCGAAGTCGGCGAAGTCGCGGCCCGCATCTTTGGCCAGACCGAGGCCAGCACCACGGCCTATGCACACAAGCTCGGGCTGGCGTTTCAGCTCACCAACATCATTCGCGACGTCGGCGAAGACGCCCTGCGCGGCCGCATCTACCTGCCCATGAGCGAGCTGCAGCAGTTCGATGTGAAAGCCCATGAAATCCTGAATCGCCAATATTCAGAACGCTTCACCGCGCTGATGGCGTTCCAGACCGAACGCGCCCTGGCCCTTTACGACGAAGCCTTGGCCCTGCTGCCCGCTACAGACCGACGCGCCCAAAAACCCGGCCTCATGATGGCCAGCATTTACCGCACCTTGCTGCGCGAAATCCAAGCCGACGGCTACCAAGTGCTGCACCAACGCGTCAGCCTGACGCCGCTGCGCAAGTTCTGGCTGGCTTGGAAAACCCAAGCCTTTGGCACCATGGCATGAAAGTCGCTGTGGTGGGCGCCGGCTGGGCGGGTTGTGCCGCAGCCGTCGAAGCCACCGAACGCGGACACCAAGTCACGCTGTTTGAAAGTGCGCGCATCGCTGGCGGCCGTGCCCGACGGGTTGAGACTTCCGCAGCCGGTGAGCCCCTACAGCTCGACAACGGCCAGCACATTTTGATCGGCGCTTATGCCGAGACTTTGCGCCTGATGCACACGCTGGGTGTTGACACCGCTACCGCCCTGCTCCGTGTACCACTGCGTTTGGAATTCCCGAATGGAGAGGGGCTGAGTTTTCCGGCTTGGCGCGTGCCTGCGGCCGTGCAAGCGCTCATTGGCATTCTGGGCGCGAGCGGCTGGGCTTGGCAAGACAAATGGTCGCTGCTCCTACTAGCCAGACGCTGGCAGGCTGACGGCTTTGAATGCCCGGCCGATATGTCGGTTACAACGCTGTGCCAAGGCCTGTCGCCGCGTGCCATGGCGGGGCTGATGGAACCACTCTGCGTGTCGGCCCTGAACACCCCGGCCGAGCGCGCCAGTGCGCAGGTTTTTTTGCGCATCATGCAAGACGCTTTGTTCAGCCATGCCGGCGGCTCCGACCTACTGCTGCCGCGCACAGACCTCAGCGCCCTGCTGCCCGACGCGGCCTTGCGATGGCTCGCTCAACGCGGCCCTGCGCCGCGGCTTGGTGTGCGGGTTGACACACTGACCCTCGGCTCTGAAG
This sequence comes from Polaromonas sp., assembly GCA_013205645.1. Classification (GTDB taxonomy): domain Bacteria; phylum Pseudomonadota; class Gammaproteobacteria; order Burkholderiales; family Burkholderiaceae_C; genus Polaromonas. Next base: position 6,098 of record JABMMH010000082.1, read on the forward strand.
GTTGGCGCATCGGCATAAGAGGCGGCGACATGCAAGGCAGCGCCGAAACATTTGATGCGGTGATACTCGCCTGCCCACCGGTAGTGGCGGCACGGCTGGTCGAAACAGTGTCGACGTCTGCAACCTGCACAACACCATCCAACGATACTTTCAAAGCCGAAAGCAGCCACTGGATCGCACTCGCCAACAGCTTGCAATACGAAGCGCTGGCGACGGTCTACGCGCAAGTCACTCCCGCAACCAAAAACGCAACGACAGCCAGCTTGTCTCAGCCGATGCTGGCCTTGCCCGCCAGCCCGAGCGAACCCGCCCAGTTTGTCTTTGACCGTGGCCAACTGGGTGGCCCGAGGGGGCTGCTGGCCTTCGTGGTCAGTGCCAGCCAAGGCGACACAGCACAGATCAGCGCACAGGTGCTGGCGCAAGGTCAGCGCCAACTGGGACTGCCGCTTACGCTCGTGCAAACCATCATCGAAAAACGCGCCACCTTTGCCTGCACGCCCAACTTGCAGCGCCCTCGGTCGCAGATTGCCCCTGGCTTGCTGGCCTGCGGCGACTACATCGCAGGGCCGTATCCGGCAACGCTTGAAGGTGCCGTGCGCTCGGGCCTGCAAGCGGCAAAACTGCTCGGCTGATACACGTTCAGCCCGTTGTCGCAGCGCGGGCCAAGGCGCGTACCTGCTGCTGTGCCGGCCGCTTCAAGCAACGCTCTAGCCAAGCCGTCGTGCAGGGGTAAGCCGCCATCAATTCGCGCGCTGAACGGACCCAAGCCAAGATTGACGCCACGGCAATATCGGCCACCGTGAAACGCTCGCCCGCCAAGTAAGTGAGCGGCTCAGAACCCGGGCCGCGCAAGTGCTGCTCCAACACCGCCAGTGGCGCCACCAAGCGGCGTGTCGCTTCTTCAGCCAGCAGTGGCTTGCGCCGGTCTACAGGCATGGCGAGGGTGTGCATCAACACCGTCAGCGCATCTTTTTCACACTCCGTCACAGCCCAAAAAGTCCAACGCAAAATCTCGGCCAACTCAGACGGGGTTTGGGCGGCCAAGCTGCTGCCATCTGCAGCTTTGAAACGCTCTGCCAAATACAGCGTGCAGGCCATGGACTCCCAGACCAGCACGCCGTCGTCATCGATCGCCGGAATGTGGCCATTCGGGTTGATCGCCAAAAACTCCGGCGTGCGCGTGCTACCGCCCTGGTACGGCACTGGCATGTGCTCGTAGTCCAAACCCAACTCATGAGCCACCCAGAGCGGGCGCGAGGCGCGTGAGGCGGCAACGCCGTAAATCTTCAAGGTCATGGTGTCTCGCTTTTAAAAGTCAAAAAAGTGCCGTCAATTCGGTCAGCGTGGTCACCGTTTCATGCGGCTCAGCCTCATGCGTCCAAACATGGTCTTCGCGATTCACCCACACCGTTTGCATGCCGCAAGCCAGTGCGCCCAGCACGTCCAACGCCGCATCGTCGCCAATGTGCAGGACTTCATGCGGCAAGACACCGGCGGCCGACGCTGCTGCCTTGAAAATGCGCGGATCGGGCTTGCCCACGCCAAATCCCTGCGC
>JABMMH010000004.1 GCA_013205645.1 Polaromonas sp.
ACCCAGCAAAAAGCCAAGGCGGTGATGGTGATGCGAGCGTTGAGTTTTTTGCTGGAAACAGCTTTTTATCTGTTGATTGGCGCGTCTTTGTTGCGCGCCTATATGAACTGGTTGCGCATCAGCATGACGGCCCAGCCGGGCACGTTTGTGATGGCGTTGACGAACTGGTTGGTCAAACCGCTGCGGCGCATGCTGCCACAGACGCTGGCCCGCTCCAAGGTTGATTCCGCCAGTCTGTTCTCAGCGGCTTTGCTGTCTTTGTTGTATGCCTTTTTGGCTGCTTTGCTTTTTGGTTGGTTCTCAAGCGATGTGCCGGTGCTGGCGGTGCTGGCTTTTGCCTTCAAAATGCTGGTCCGCGTGGCGCTGCAAGCCTTGACGATTCTGGTCTTTGGCTACGTCATCATCTCGTGGGTGCAGCCCGGCTCCTACGGCCATGGTTTGTTGTCCCGATTGGTCGAGCCACCCTTGGCGCCGCTGCGTCGGATTGTGCCCATGATCGGCGGCATTGACTTGTCGGCGATGGCTTTGCTGCTGTTGCTGCAGGTTGGCCTGATGTTTTTGGGCTGAGAGCGCTTTCAGTCGCTCTTGCGTTGAGGCTGTTAGGTTCTCAAGCACTGGCGCATCTGGCCAGTGCGGAGGCGGTCAGTGCTTCAGGCGTTCCGCTGGTGGCGCTAATTTCTGCCCAACGGTCGGCCAAGCGGCCGTGCATGAAAACAGCTCGGGCTGCAGCAGTCCTCGCAGGAAGACCTGCCGCCAACAGGGCCCCAATCATGCCCGCCAAAACGTCGCCGGTGCCGGGGCTGGCCAGCAGGGCATTGCCGCTGTGGTTGATCAGTGCCAATTGTCCCGGTGCCGCGATCACGCTGCCCGAGCCTTTGAGCACCACCACGCAGCCCAATCGATCGGCCAATTGCTGCGCTGCTCGGCGCCGGTCTGATTGAACGTCGTGTGTGCTGCATTGCAACAGGCGGGCGGCTTCTAGGGGGTGCGGCGTCAAGACCGTGGCGCAACCATGCGACTGTCTGGCTGCCAAGAGCGTCTGCAGTGACGGGTCGGCTGCGATGGCGTTGAGAGCGTCAGCGTCAAAGACGGCGCGTGTGGCGTCAGCCAGCAGCGCAGGCAGATGCGCTTGCACCGCTTGACCACCGCCGCAGCCGCACACCAGCACCTGTTGTTTCATATCTAGCGCTGCTGGACGCCTGAACATCAGCTCTGGCTGGGTCGTATCGACCGACAAAACGCTGTCCGCTGCATCGTCAAGCAACGCGACAAAAACCCGACCTGCGCCTGCGTGCAGGGCGGCGCGTGCGGCCAGCAAGGCCGCGCCGACCATGCCGGGAGCACCACCCAACACCGCCACGTCGCCGAAACTGCCTTTGTGGCTGGCGTGCGCCCTTTGTTGTCGGGGCAAGCCCATCGCAGTCGATGGCGTGCTTTCGCCTTGCAGCTGTGCGCAGGGTGACACTTCCGCAGGCGTTGCCACACTTAAATCATTCAGCCAGACTTGACCCGCCGCGTCGCGCCCGTCGGCGGTGAACAAGCCCGGCTTCAAGGTCAGCAGGCTCAGGGTGTGACGCGCACCGGGTCTTGGTGAGTCGAGCGTCGTGAGCGCTTTGAATAAGGACGTGCCCGTGTCAGCATTGAGCCCTGTCGGCAGGTCTATGCACAGCACCGGCGCTCCGCTGTTGTGCATGCGGTTCAGCCACTGCGTCATCAGTTGCGTGCCCGGACGGTCGGCTGACAGCGTGCCGCCAATCCCCAGCAGCGCGTCGATCGCGAACTCGAAAGTCGCGGGTGGCTCTGGAGAAATGAGCAGCCCGGCGGACAGTGCGCGCAGGCGTGAGGCGTGGGCGTCGGGTGGTTGCTGGCGTGCGCTGTTGTCCGTGTCTTTACCCAGCTCAGTCCACGTCAGGCTGACGGTCTTGCCAAGCTTGCGCAGTTGCAGCGCGGTTTCAAACCCGTCGCCGCCGTTGTTGCCGGGGCCGCAGGCGACCCAGATGTGCTGTGCATGCGGCGCCAGCGCCAAGGTCAGGCGGGCTGTGGCCAGTCCAGCCCGCTGCATGAGGCTGTGTTTTGGTAGGCCGTCTTGGGCCCGCGCCTCAATCAGCCGCGTGGCGGCGATATTGAAAAGCAGGTAACTGAGTTCGTGAGAGATCTTGAGCGTGCGGGCCATGCTTGATTGTGGCGGCTTCTCAAGGTCTGCGAAGCGCGGCTATTTTTTGTGCGCCAGATTCAGCGCAGCTTCGACTTGCAGCGCCGCGTCCAAAACGCTGTCGTCATGCAGCGCTGAATGCCAGAGCATCAGACCGACAGGCAATTGGTTTTGCGCCTGGTCAGGCGTGTAGCAGGGCAGGGAAATAGCGCAGCCGTCGAGCATGTTGACCACGGCGGGATTGCGCAGCAACAAACCGTTGACACGAAAAAACGCGGCATCGTCGTCGATCAAATCGGCGATGGCTGGCGCAACGATCGGCACCGTGGGCGACAGCATGGCGTCGAAGCCGCTCATGCGCTGGTTCATGCGGACTGTCCACTGCTGCCGCGCTGCGACCAGGGCGATGTAATCGGCCGCGCTCATGCTCGCGCCTTTGAGAATTCGCAGCGCCACGCGGGGATCGTAGTCAGACTGACGCTGCGCTATCAATTGCCGGTGCCATGCGTAGCTTTCAGCCGCCGACAAGCCGCCGGTGGCGTTGATACCGGTCAGCTCGTTGATCTCGTCCAGGTCGATCTCGACAATCTCCGCGCCGGCCGCGCGCAGCACGCGCAAGCTGTGCTCAAAAGCGCTGGCCACGGTGGCGTCCAAGCCGTCTTGCATGAGGCCGCGAGGCACTGCAAAACGGCTGGCCGACACAGGCTTGCCCGCCAACGTCACGGGCCTGTCGGCGAGCACTTCGTGCACCGTCACCGCATCGCGCACCGAGCGCGTGATGGCGCTGACGGTGTCTAGCGAGGTGGACAAGGGCAGGGCGCCCGCAGTCGGCACCAGACGCGCCGTGCTTTTGAAGCCGACCAGGCCACACAGGGCTGCCGGAATTCGGATCGAGCCCCCGGTGTCTGAGCCCAAGCCAACGGCTGCCGCACCCGTGGCCACGGACACCGCAGCGCCTGAAGACGATCCACCCGGAACTCGAGCGAGCAAGCTGTCGGCCGGGTTGACGGGCGTGCCGTAGTGCGGGTTGATGCCGACACCCGAAAAAGCGAACTCAGACATGTTGGTGCGGCCGGCGATCAGTCCGCCGGCGCGGCGTAATCGGGCGACGGCCGGGCAGTCGATCAGCGCCGGCGCTGCTTCAGTCAAGACGATAGAGCCGGCTTGGGTACGCTCACCGGCGACGTCAAACAGGTCTTTGACGGAGATCGGCAGCCCCGCCAAGGGGCCCGCACTGGCCTGAAGGTGTATGGCGGCCTGAGCGGCTTCAGCCAACAGTTGTGCAGGGTGGCTGATGTACACGTGGGTGCAGGCCTTGCTCAAGCTGGCCAGCCGAGCTTGGTTCAGGGCGTCAGCGAGGCTGATCTGGCCGGATGCGATGGCTTGGCGTTGCGCGTGCAGGTCTTGGGTCATGTGTTTGGTGGGCTTCACGCCTGAGGGTGGTATGATCGACGGGCTTTGCAAATGGCTATGAATGACCCAGAAAGTCGTTTGCAAGGTAAATCGCAAATCAGCCACTCAAGGTGTCGCTCAGGAAATAAGTCCAGACGATAAGCGCTGATTTTAGACACAACCTTTGGAGTTTTACATGTCAGTTACCATGCGCGAAATGCTTGAAGCCGGCGTCCATTTTGGACACCAAACCCGCTTCTGGAACCCTAAGATGGCTCCGTACATCTTCGGTCACCGCAACCGTATCCACATCATCAACCTGGAAAAATCGCTGCCGATGTTCCAGGACGCAGCCAAGTTCGCGCGTCAACTCGCAGCCAACGGCGGCAACATTTTGATGGTTGGCACAAAACGCCAAGCCCGTGACATCGTCGCTGCTGAAGCTCAGCGCGCTGGCGTGCCTTACGTTGACCAGCGTTGGTTGGGCGGCATGCTGACCAACTTCAAGACAGTCAAGACTTCGATCAAGCGCCTGAAGGAAATGAAGGCTCAGCAAGAGTCTGGCCTTGAGACCATCAGCAAAAAAGAGCAACTCACGTTCAAGCGTGAAATCGAGAAGCTCGAAAAAGACATCGGTGGCATTCAAGACATGGCTGCATTGCCAGACGCTATTTTCGTCATCGACGTTGGTTTTCACAAAATCGCCGTGGCTGAAGCGCAAAAGCTCGGCATCCCATTGATCGGTGTGGTTGACTCCAACCACTCGCCAATCGGCATCGATTACGTGATCCCCGGCAACGATGACTCGTCCAAAGCGGTTGAGTTGTACGCTCGCGGTATTGCTGACGCGATCATCGAAGGCCGTGCCAACGCTACCGGCGAAGTGGTTCGTGCTGTTGCGCCTGAAGCCGCCGGCGAATTCGTCGAAGTGAAGACTGCAGCTTAATCACTGCGGCCTTGCGCCACTCGAAAAAGGGGCTCGGGTAGCCCCTTTTTCACACGTGAATTTTGCGGACACAAGTCAATCCGCAGCTCGTACAC
>JABMMH010000083.1 GCA_013205645.1 Polaromonas sp.
CTTGGCTTCGGCACTCTAACCAGCGCGCAAGGCGGGCCAGCGGCTTATCCGGCGAAACCGATTCGCTTCATTGTTCCGGTGTCGGCCGGTGGTGGTGCCGACATGATTGCGCGGGCCACCTGCGAGCGCCTTGGCAAAGAACTGGGCCAGACTTTGGTAGTGGAGAATATTTCGGGTGGCGGCGGTGCGATTGCGGCGCAAAACGTCGCCCGCGCCGCGCCTGACGGCTACACGTTGATTCAGTCTTATGTGGCGACGCATGGCACCGCACCGGCCACCCGCAAACTGCCTTACGACGCGTTGCGCGATTTCACGCCGATTGGCATGATCGGCACCGCACCGAATGTCTTGTGTATTTATCCAGGCTTGCCGGTCAAAGACGTCAAGTCCTTCATAGACTACGCCCGCAAGCAAGACGGCAACATCGCTTATGGATCGGCTGGGGCTGGCTCGTTAACCCATTTGGTAGCGGAGCTGTTCAAACTGCAAACCGGCTTGACCATGACGCACGTGCCTTACCGCGGCGTAGCGCCAGCCAATGTTGATTTGATGGCAGGTCAGACGCAGGCGGCATTCCCTAGTTTGGCGGGTGCCTTGCCGCATATCCGCAGCGGCCGCATGCGGCCTTTGGCGGTGACGGGCATGAAGCGGCATGAGTTGCTGAAAGACGTGCCGACGTTTGAAGAGCTAGGCCTGAAGGGTTTTGACGGCGAGCAGTGGTACGGCATCATGGGCCCGGCGGGCATGTCGCCTGCCATTGTCAAGCAGCTCAACGAGGCCTTGAACAGAGTGCTGACACAGCCTGACTTCAAGGACAAGTTAGCGGGTGAAGCCGTCGCCTTGGTGCCCATGACGCCGCCAGCGTTCGGCGCTTATGTCAAAGCCGATATCGAGCGTTGGACCAAGGTCGCCAAAGACCAAAAAATTCAACTGGACAGCTGACGGTCTGACTCGCTGGGTCGCCTCACCAAGCGTTGATTTGACGCAGGGTGAAGGGCACGTCGGCGGCGTTGGGCGGGGCGCTGCTGCTGAGGTCTTTCCAAACGCCTTGGATGGTTTGTCCGCAGCTGCCTTCCACCACCTTGCCGTCCCAACTGGCGGTCAGGTTGATGCCGTTTGACGACTCATCGAGCATCAGCAGAGCACCTTCCAAATCACCCACCACTTGCGCACGTGGCGAGTGGCCGGGCAAGACGCCGCCGGGTGCTGCGTTGAGGTCGCGCAGCAAGGTGCCGGCCAAGCTCTCGGTGTATTCCGCGTGCTGCTGCAGTTCCAGCGTTGCCTTGGCTGGCAAGCCACGCGGCGGCGCGGTGAATTCGACGGTCCATTGGCCGTAGAGGTTTTTGGCTTGGATGGTTTGTGCGGTCGGGCAGACTGGTGTTGGCTTGGTCTGAGAGAAGCCGTTGCTCAAGTTGAACAGCAGTGCCAAGCTGAAGCTGAGTTTCGCTATAGAAGTCATGGTGATGGCCTGTGTGAAAAAATCAAAGGCCTGATTTGGATTGGGCTTCAGTCAAGGCTTTGGCTGCGGCGCCGTCCGCAGCGCGTTGTGCAAATTCTGCCCGCAAGGCACGGATTTTTTCGCGTGGGTCTTCTTTGACCGTGGTTTTGTCCAGGCCCATTTCGGCGATGAAGCGGCTGGGTGTGCCGGCAATCATCTCGCGGCCTTTTTTACGCCGCCGCAGCCAGCTCACCAACAGCGTGCGTTGGGCGCGCGTGATGCCGACGTACATCAGCCGGCGTTCTTCTTGCAGGCGCAGCGCAATGCTCTCGGCGCTGGCTTCGGCGTCGTCTTCGCCAAGCTTGAAGGGCAGCAGCCCCTCCACGCAGCTGATCAACATCACGTGCGGCCACTCCAGTCCTTTGGCGGCGTGCAGGGTCGACAGCGTGACGACGTCTTGGTCGCCTTCGCGTTCGCTGATGGTCGACAGCAGTGCGATGGTTTGCACCACTTCGAGCAGGGTCTTGCGTTCTTTCTCGACGGTGGCGCCCGAGCGGTCTTCAATTTGACCGCCGCAGCGCTGGGCCATCCAGTCGCAAAAATCCATCACATTGGTCCAGCGCGCAGCGGCGACTTTCTCGCTGTCTTCGGCGTCGTACAAATGTTTTTCGTAGTCGATGTCTTTCAGCCAGTCGTTCAAAAAAACGCGTGCGTCTTGCGCGCCCACTGTGTGTTTGGCGCGGTGCTCCAAGTCATTCATGTAGCGGCCAAACTCTTGCAGCGAACCCACCGCCTTGGCTGGCAGCACGGTGGCCAGCGAGTTGCTGAACAAGGATTCAAACAGGCTCAGCTTGTACAGGCTGCCAAAGTTGCCGAGGGCTTGCAAGGTGACGTGGCCAATGCCGCGTTTGGGCGTTGTCACGGCACGCATGAAGGCCGGGTCGTCGTCGTTGTTGGTCAGCAGGCGCAGCCAGCCGCACAGGTCTTTGATTTCAGCGCGGTCAAAAAAGCTTTGGCCGCCTGAGACTTTGTACGGAATTTGCGCGCGCCGAAAGGCTTTTTCAAAGACCTTGGCCTGGTGGTTGGCGCGGTACAACACGCTGAAGTCTTTCCAGTCTTTGTACTGACTGCCAACCGCTTGCAATTCGCCACCGGCGCGCAAGCTTTGGATGCGGGCGACCACGCGGTCGGCTTCATGTTCTTCGCCGTCGCAGTCGATCACCCGTACCGGTTCGCCTTCACCGAGTTCGCTGAACAGCGTCTTCGGGTACAGCTTCGGGTTGGGTCCGATGACGTTGTTGGCGGCGCGCAAGATGGCGCTGGTCGAGCGGTAGTTTTGCTCTAACTTGACGACCTTGAGCGTGGGGTATTCAATCGGCAAGCGTTTCAGGTTGTCGAGGGTGGCGCCGCGCCAGCCGTAAATGGATTGGTCGTCGTCGCCGACCGCTGTGAAGCGGCCGCGTTCGCCGACCAGAAGCTTCAGTACCTCGTACTGCGTGGCATTGGTGTCTTGGTATTCGTCGACCAGCACATGGCC
>JABMMH010000084.1 GCA_013205645.1 Polaromonas sp.
AATGCTCTGCCCCCCGTGGGGGCCGCTGCGCCTGCGGCCCGGCTAAGCCGGTTCCGCGGCCCCTGCTGGTTTGGTGACTCAGCTCGCGCGTCTTTTGATTGCAGGAATTAATATGTCAGTCGCTTCTGTCAAAGATTTTGTCTCGAGCTTTATGCTCATCGAGCTGTTGAAGGGCATGGCCCTGACCGGCAAGTACATGTTCCGCAGCAAGATCACGGTGCAGTTCCCTGAAGAAAAAACGCCGCAGAGCCCGCGTTTTCGGGGTCTGCATGCGCTGCGTCGTTATGACAACGGTGAAGAGCGTTGCATCGCTTGCAAGCTCTGCGAAGCGGTTTGCCCGGCCTTGGCCATCACGATCGAGTCTGATGTGCGTGAAGACGGCAGCCGTCGCACCTCGCGCTACGACATCGACCTGACCAAGTGCATTTTTTGCGGCTTCTGCGAAGAGAGCTGCCCAGTGGACTCGATTGTCGAAACCCACATCTTCGAATACCACGGCGAAAAACGCGGCGACCTGTATTTCACCAAAGACATGTTGCTGGCCGTCGGTGACCGCTACGAAGCTGACATTGCCGCCAACCGTGCGGTTGATGCCAAGTACCGCTAAGCCGCCCGCCACGCCAACCGATTCATCCTGACTTCGACCACCTTGCTGCCCGCACGAAAGAATCCACAACAACATGGACGCTAATACAGGTCTTTTTTATGCCTTTGCCGCGGTGCTTTTATTCGCCGCCTTCAAGGTCATCACCGCCCGCAATCCGGTGCATGCTGCGCTCTATCTGGTGCTGGCCTTTTTTCAGGCTTCGGCTCTGTGGATCTTGCTGAAGGCCGAGTTCTTGGCGATCACGCTGGTGCTGGTTTACGTCGGCGCGGTGATGGTGCTGTTCCTTTTTGTGGTGATGATGCTGGACATCAACCTCGACGGCATGCGCAAGGGCTTTTGGAAGCATTTTCCGCTGGCGGCAGGCGTCGGTGCCTTGATCGCGCTGCAAATGGCAGCCGTCCTGATGGGTGGGTTTCGCCTCAGTGAACCTCCTAAAACTGCGTTGGCCATGGGCGAGGTGGCGGTGCAGCTGTCCAACACCAAAGAGCTAGGCAAGCTGCTCTATTCCGAGTACCTGTACCCGCTAGAAGTAGCAGCTGCGATCTTGCTGGTCGCCATGATTGCCGCGATTGCGCTGACGCTGCGCGAACGCAAAGACTCGAAGTCCATCAACCCAGCGGATCAGATCCGCGTCAAGAGCGCAGACCGTGTTCGTCTCGTGAAAATGAATCCAACCACGGCGGCACCTGAGCCTGAACCCGTTGCCGCGCCCGTCGAGGAGAAAAAAGCATGATCACCCTGGGACACTTTCTTTCACTGGGTGCGATGTTGTTCGCGCTGTCAGTGATCGGCATTTTTCTGAACCGCAAAAACCTCATCGTCTTGCTGATGGCCATCGAGCTGATGCTGCTGGCCGTCAACATGAACTTCGTGGCGTTCTCGTATTACCTGAACGACATGGCCGGTCAGATCTTCGTTTTCTTCATCCTGACCGTGGCCGCAGCCGAGTCGGCGATTGGCTTGGCCATCTTGGTGCTCTTGTTCCGTAACAAGGCGAGCATCAATGTGGACGAACTCAATACGTTGAAGGGTTGAGCAGGATGCTGCACGCTTTTGCTGTCCCTGTTGCGTTTTTTTCGCCGTACGTCCTTCTGAGTAAATAAGAACACAAGATGAGTCAAACTCTATCCGCCTCCACCTTGTTGGCCGTGCCTTTGGCGCCGCTGGTCGGCTCCTTGCTGGCCGGCATTCTGGGCACTGCCTTGGGTGGCAATCTGATCGGTCGTCGCCTGACCCACAGCCTGACCATTCTGGGCGTGTTCGTGGCCTTTGTGTTGTCGGCCTTGACGCTCAAAAGCGTCGCCCTCGATGGCGCGCGCTTCAATGAAACGCTTTACACCTGGATGGTCGTTGGCGGCCTGAAGATGGAGATCGGCTTTTTGGTCGACGGCTTGAGCGCCATGATGATGGTGGTGGTCACCTTCGTGTCGTTGATGGTGCATATCTACACCATCGGCTACATGAAAGAAGACGCTGGCTACAACCGCTTCTTTGCCTACATCTCACTGTTCACGTTCTCGATGCTGATGCTGGTCATGAGCAACAACATGCTGCAGCTGTTCTTCGGCTGGGAAGCCGTGGGTTTGGTGTCGTACTTGCTGATTGGTTTTTGGTTCAACAAACCGACAGCCATTTTTGCCAACATGAAGGCATTTTTGGTCAACCGCGTCGGTGACTTCGGCTTCATCCTCGGTATCGGCCTGATCGCCGCTTACGCCGGCACCCTGAATTACACCGAGGCCTTTGCCAAGACCGACGAGTTGGCGCTGTTGACACTGCCGGGCACCGGCTGGATGTTGGTCACGGTCATCAGCATATGCCTGTTCATTGGCGCCATGGGCAAGTCGGCCCAGTTCCCATTGCACGTCTGGCTGCCAGACTCGATGGAAGGTCCAACACCGATCTCGGCACTGATTCATGCGGCGACCATGGTGACCGCCGGTATCTTCATGGTGGCGCGCATGTCACCGATTTTTGAATTGAGCGACACGGCCCTCAGCTTCATCATGATCATCGGCGCCATCACCGCACTGTTCATGGGTTTTCTGGGCATCATCCAAAACGACATCAAACGTGTGATTGCCTACTCCACGCTGTCGCAGCTGGGTTACATGACCGTCGCCTTGGGCGCTTCGGCTTATTCGGTGGCGGTGTTCCACCTCATGACGCACGCTTTCTTCAAAGCGCTGCTGTTTTTGGCGGCTGGCTCGGTCATCATGGGCGTGCACCACAACCAAGACATTCGCTGGATGGGCGGTCTGCGCAAGTACATGCCGATCACCTGGATCACCTCCTTGGTGGGTTCACTGGCACTGATCGGCACGCCGCTGTTCGCTGGTTTCTACTCCAAGGACAGCATCATTGAAGTGGTTCACGAAAGCCATCTGGCGGGGGCCACCTTTGCCTACTACGCCGTATTGGCGGGTGTGTTTGTCACGGCCTTTTATTCTTTCCGTTTGTACTTCCTGGTCTTTCATGGCAAAGAACGCTATGACCAGAACCCGGATGCCCACCATGATGCGCATCACGACGATGGCCACCATGGCGCGCACGCTGCAGACAAACCGCACGAATCGCCTTGGGTGGTGACGTTGCCGCTGGTGCTGCTGGCGATTCCGTCAGCGCTGATCGGTTACTTCGCTATTGAGCCGATGTTGTTTGGTGACTTCTTCAAAGACTCGATTCACATCAACCTTGAGAAGCACCCAGCGATGGAAGAGTTCGCGCAGATGTTCCACGGCCCGATGCAAATGGCCTTGCATGGCCTGCAGACCGCGCCGTTCTGGCTGGCCTTGTCTGGCGTGGTGATGGCCTATTACATGTACATGGTCAATCCGGCACTGCCGACCGCCATCAAGCGTGTGGCGCAGCCGATCTACACCTTGCTGGAAAACAAGTACTACCTCGATTGGTTCAACGAAAACGTCTTGGCCCGCGGTGCGCGCGGTCTGGGCATGGGCTTGTGGAAGGTCGGTGACCAAGCCATCATCGACGGCGGTGTGGTCAATGGCTCGTGGAAGCTGGTGGCTTGGTTGTCTAGCGTCATGCGACGCCTGCAGTCCGGTTTCATTTATGACTACGCGTTCGGAATGATCATCGGTGTATTTGTGCTGATGACGTATTTCGTCTGGCTGAATTAACAACAGACAAGAAAGAAGAATAAGACATGGGTTTGTTAAGCCTGGCGATTTGGACGCCTATCTTTTTTGGGGTCGTGCTGTTGGCTCTTGGCCGTGACGACCAGGCCCGCGCAGTGCGCTGGCTGGCGCTGGTCGGGTCTGTCATCAGTTTCCTAGTCACCTTGCCGCTGTACTCGCGCTTTCAGCTCGGCACGTCGGCGATGCAGTTTGTTGAAAACCAGCCCTGGATTGAGCGTTTCAACGTCAATTACCACCTCGGCGTGGACGGTATTTCGCTGTGGTTTGTGCTGCTCACCGCCTTCATCAACGTGGTGGTGGTCATCGCCAGCTGGGAGTCGATCACCCAGCGCGTGAACCAGTACATGGGCGCGTTCATGATCCTCAGTGGTCTGATGATCGGCGTCTTTTCTGCGCTCGACGGCTTGCTGTTCTTCGTGTTCTTTGAAGCCACGCTGATCCCGATGTACCTGATCATCGGCATCTGGGGCGGCCCGAACAAGATTTACGCGGCCTTCAAGTTCTTTTTGTACACCTTGCTCGGCTCCTTGCTGATGCTGGTCGCGCTGGTCTTTTTGTACGTCCAGTCGGGCGGCAGTTTTGACCTGGCCACCTGGCACCAACTGCCTTTGACGGGCTCGGTGCAGACCCTGCTGTTTTTCGCCTTTTTGGCCGCTTTTGCGGTGAAGGTGCCGATGTGGCCTGTCCACACTTGGTTGCCCGACGTTCACGTCGAAGCGCCTACTGGCGGTTCGGCCGTGTTGGCAGCCGTCATGCTGAAACTGGGCGCTTACGGCTTTCTGCGCTTCTCCTTGCCGATTGCGCCCGACGCTGCGCGCGAATGGGCTTGGCTGATCATCGCGCTGTCTTTGATCGCCGTGATTTACGTCGGTTTGGTGGCGATGGTTCAGAAAGACATGAAAAAGCTGGTGGCTTATTCGTCAATCGCGCACATGGGTTTTGTGACCCTCGGCTTCTTCATCTTCAACCCACTGGGACTGTCCGGCGGCATCGTGCAGATGGTCGCGCACGGCTTTGTGTCGGCCGCCATGTTCCTGAGCATTGGCGTGCTGTACGACCGCGTGCATTCACGTGAAATTGCCAGCTACGGCGGTGTCATCAACACCATGCCCAAGTTTTCTGCCTTTGCGCTGCTGTTTGCCATGGCCAACTGCGGCTTGCCGGGTACGGCTGGCTTCGTCGGTGAGTGGATGGTCATTTTGGGTGCTATTCAGTTCGACTTCTGGGTCGGTATGGCGGCGGCATCAGCGCTGATTTTTGGTGCGGCCTACACGCTCTGGATGTTCAAGCGGGTCTACCTCGGCCCGGTTGCCAATGACGATGTCAAAAACCTCAAAGACATCAACGGCCGCGAAATCCTCATGCTGTCCTTGCTGGCGATTGCCGTGCTGTACATGGGCATCTACCCGAAACCGTTTACCGATGTGATGGACGCCTCCGTGCTTGACTTGCTCAAGCATGTGGCTGCCAGCAAGCTGAACTAAGCGCCGGTCCCGAGAACAACATTTCAAAAGAATTCCGATGATTGACACCTTTAGCTGGATCACCGTTTACCCCGAAATCATCTTGCTGATCATGGCTTGCGTGATTGCGCTGGTTGACCTCGGTGTGAAGACCCCCCTGCGCGGCACGACCTACATCATGACGCTGCTGACCTTGGCTGGCGTGGCTGCGTTGCAGGCTTTTTATGCCGTACAGGGCGAGACGGTCTACGGCTTCGGCAGCATGGTCGTCAGCGATCCGATGGGCAACTGGCTGAAGTGCTTTGCCGCGATTGCCGTGATGGTCTCGCTGGTCTACGGCCGGCCTTACGTCGCTGACCGCGACATGATGTCGCGCGGCGGTGAGTACTTCACGCTGAGTCTCTTTTCGCTGCTCGGTATTTTCGTGATGATCTCGGGCCACAACTTCTTGGTCATCTACATGGGCTTGGAGCTCATGACGTTGTCCAGCTACGCGCTGGTGGCGCTTCGCCGTGATGACGCCACGTCGACCGAAGCCGCCTTGAAGTACTTCGTGCTGGGGGCGCTGGCATCGGGCTTCTTGTTGTACGGCCTGTCAATGATGTACGGCGCGACCGGTTCACTCAATGTGCAAGAGGTGTTTCAAGCGATTGCCAGCCGTCAGGTCAAGCACCAAGTGCTGGTCTTCGGTCTGGTCTTCATTGTTGCCGGTCTGGCGTTCAAGCTCGGTGCCGTGCCTTTTCACATGTGGTTGCCTGACGTTTACCAAGGCGCACCGACAGCCGTCACGCTGCTGATTGGCGCTGCGCCGCAGTTGGCTGCTTTTGCCATCTGCATGCGTCTGTTGGTGCAGGGCATGTTGCCGTTGGCGATTGACTGGCAACAGATGCTGGCCGTGTTGGCGGTCGGCTCCTTGCTGATTGGCAACTTTGCGGCCATTGCCCAGACCAATCTCAAGCGAATGCTGGCTTTTTCGACCATCGCCCAAATGGGCTTCTTGCTGCTGGCCCTGCTGGCTGGCGTTGTCAACGGGCACCAGTTCAATGCTGAGTCGGCTTATGGCGCGGCCATGTTCTACGTCATCACCTACGTGCTGACCACGCTGGCGGCTTTCGGCATTATTTTGCTGCTGGCGCGTCAAGGTCACGAAGCTGAAGAAATATCTGACCTCGCTGGCTTGAACCAACGCAGTCCGCTGTTCGCTGGCGTGATGGCGTTGGCGATGTTCTCGCTGGCCGGTATCCCGCCGCTGGTTGGCTTTTACGCCAAGCTGGCGGTGCTGCAGTCCTTGATGGCCGCGCAGCAAACCAGCTACTTGGTGCTGGCGGTGTTTGCGGTGTTGGCCTCACTGGTCGGCGCGTTCTATTACCTGCGCGTCGTCAAGGTCATGTACTTTGATGCGCCGCACGCGGGCATGCCGACGGAGATCGTGGCGCGCACCGATGCACGCATTGTGTTGACGCTCAATGGTGGTTTGTTACTGGTATTGGGCATGGCGCCCGGCGGCTTAATGACCTTGTGCGGCGATGCCATTGCCTCGCTGGTCAAGACGCTGGTAAGCTGACACGCATGGGTCAAACTATTCCGGTCTGGTTGGTGGTGTTGGTGTCTTTGCTGGCGGCAAATTTGCCTTTTATGAATGCGCGTTTCATGGTGGTTTTCCGCCTGAAAGAGGCCAAGTCTTTTGGGCTTAGGCTGCTTGAGTTGGTGCTTTGGTATTTCATCGCTGGCGCTTTCGCGCTGTGGTTGGAGCACCGTGGCGGGCAAATCGCGCCGCAAGGCTGGGAGTTTTATGCCATCACCGGCACGCTCTTCATCACCTTTGCCTTCCCGGGTTTTGTCTACCGCTACCTGTTCAAACTGCGATGAGTTCGTCTGCTGTCGACGCGCACCTTCGAGAAATCCGCGTCGACAGTGAAGAGTTGCTGCGTGGGCATTTTCTGCATGCTTTTCGCGACACGGTTCGGCTCCCAGACGGCTCAGAGGCGACCCGCGAATATGTGATTCATCCCGGTGCCGTGATGGTGATCGCTGAGCTGCCCGACGGCCAGTGGGTGCTGGAGCGCCAGTTCCGCTACCCAGTGCAGGCTGTGATGGTCGAGTTCCCGGCTGGCAAACTCGATGCCGGCGAAGCCTCGCTAGACTGCGCACGCCGAGAGCTGCTGGAAGAAACCGGCTACACGGCCAAGCAATGGGCGCGCGCCGGTGTCTTGCACCCGGTGATTTCTTATTCGACTGAATTCATCGACATCTGGTTTGCCCGCGACTTGACCGCTGGACAGCGCCAGCTTGACCAAGGTGAGTTTTTGGATGTGTTCAGCGCCACGGCTGACGAGTTGCTGCAGTGGTGCCGCGACGGCCGCGTCACCGATGCCAAGACCTTGACCGGCGCCTTGTGGCTGCAAAACGTGCGTTCAGGGGCATGGCCGCTGGACTGGGTCAGCGTTTGATTTACGCCTCACAATCAAGCAATGAAAGTTCTTGATCTGAAGTGTGCCTACCAGCACGTGTTTGAAGGCTGGTTTGCATCCGAAGACGATTTCCAAAGCCAGCTGGCCCGTGGCTTGGTGGAATGCCCTCTGTGCGCTGACGTGAACATCAGCAAGCAACTCAGCGCGCCGCGGTTGAATCTGGGGGCTGCACCGCCTTTGAAGGCCCCGTCAGCATCCTCCGCACCAAGCTCCACAGAGCTTGTGCCGGCGCAAGCCGCATCGCCAGACACTTCCCCGCAAGACCGGCAGGCGCTGCAAGACATGCAAGGCGATTGGCTGAAAATGGTGCGTCAGGTGATGGCCAACACCGAAGACGTCGGCAGCCACTTTGCGGAAGTGGCGCGGCAGATGCATTACGGCGAAGCCGATGAGCGGAGCATTCGCGGCCAAACCTCACGCGAAGAAGCCGTGGCCTTGCTCGAAGAAGGCATTTCAGTGCTGCCCTTGCCGATGCCAGCGTCGCTCAAAGAAACGCTGCAGTAGTCGCAGCGCCGTGACCCGGCAAGCATCGCCGAGAGGGCTCGGCTCCCACAACACGCGCTCCCATTCCCATGTAGGAGGCCAGCCCCTGGCCGATCCCCAACGCCGCCACCGAACTCGCTCAACTCGTGAACTGCAGCTCCGCCAGCCGCGCATAAATCCCGCCTTGCCTCACCAATTCGACATGGCTGCCTTGCTCCACCAGCCGACCGTGGTCGAGCACCAGAATACGGTCAGCTTGCTGCACGGTGGCCAGCCGATGCGCAATCACCAAGGTCGTGCGTCCGCGCATGGCCGACTCCAGCGCAGCCTGCACCATGCGTTCGCTTTCGGCGTCGAGCGCGCTGGTGGCTTCGTCGAGCAGCAGCAGCGGCGGGTTTTTCAGCATCGCCCGGGCAATGGCGATGCGCTGCCGTTGGCCGCCTGACAAGCGCACACCGCGCTCGCCCAAAAAGGTGTCATAGCCTTCAGGTAGCGCCAGGATGAACTCGTGCGCAAACGCAGCTTTCGCTGCGGCTTTGACCTCGTCATCCGTGGCGTTGGGCTTGCCGTAACGAATATTTTCAAACGCGCTGCTGGAGAAAATCACAGCGTCTTGCGGCACGATGCCGATGCGCTCGCGCAGCGCGTGCAGATCCATCTGCGGAGTGGCCACGCTGTCCAGCGTGATTTGACCCGACAGCGGATCGTAAAAGCGCAGCAGCAACTGAAACACCGTGCTCTTGCCCGCGCCGCTGGGGCCAACGATGGCGACGGTTTCGCCGGGTGCGACATGGAGCGTGAAGTCACTGAGAGCCGCCTGCGCCGGGCGCGACGGATAATGAAACGTCACGCTCTCAAAAGACACGGCACTGCCGGCTTGCGGTGTGGGCGCTTTGACCGGCTTGGCAGGGGACGAGATAGGTGAGCGGCTGCTCAGCAATTCCATCAAGCGTTCGGTGGCACCGGCGGCGCGCAGCAAGTCGCCATAGACCTCGCCCAGCACGGCAAAAGCGCTGGCCAAAATGATCACGTAAAGCACGGTCTGGCCCAAGGCGCCAGCGGTGATGTCACCGCGCACCACCGCTTGTGTGCCTTGGTACAGGCCCCACAACAAGGCCGCCGAGGTCGCGATGATGATGAAGGCGACCAGCACCGAGCGCGCTGCAGTACGCCGCACGGCCACCTGAAAAGCATCGCCGGTCGATTTGTCAAAACGCACAGACTCGCGCGCTTCGGCGGTGTAACTTTGCACCACCGGAATCGCGTTCAGCACTTCGGCGGCAATGGCGCTGGAGTCGGCCACGCGGTCTTGGCTGGCGCGGGATAGCTTGCGCACGCGCCGGCCAAACCAGACGCTCGGCAAGACAATCAAGACCAATACGCCGAAGACCTGAACCATCACGACAGGGTTGGTGTAAATCAACATGACCAGCGCGCCCATGCCCATCACCGCATTGCGCAGCCCCATGCTCAAGGACGAGCCGACCACCGCTTGCACCAGCGTGGTGTCGGTTGTCAGGCGCGACAGCACTTCGCCGGTTTGCGTGGTTTCAAAAAACTCGGGGCTTTGCTTGAGCACATGCGAATACACCGCGTTGCGCAAATCAGCCGTGACTCTTTCGCCAAGCCAGCTGACCAGGTAGAACCGGCCGGCTGAAAAAAGACCCAAAGCCGTTGCCACGGCAAACAGCTCAAAAAAGTGCGTTCGCACGGCCATCAGTTGCTCGCCCTTGTCGGCTTCCGACATGCCGCCGTCGATCAGGCTGCGCAGCGCCAGCGGGAACAGCAAGGTGGCGCCCGCCGCCAACGTGAGAAACAGCAGCGCCAAAAAAATGCGGCCCCGGTAAGGCCGCAAAAAGGGCAACAGCCCGGAAAGAGATTTGGGCGAGCCCTTGGCGGGCTGAGCGGAAGAAATAACCATGCAGTGAGTTTAGCGATGTGAACCAGCAAGTCAGCGGTCGACTTGTTTCAGTTCAAAGTCGCAGCGCTGCCGCGTAGCCGGTCATTTCCAAATAACCGCGGCCAACACGATGGCCTTGGCTGTCCAGCAGCTCGCTGAGGCCTTCCCAATACACCGCGCCGGTGGACGAGCGGCTGTCGAGCTCTTGGCTGTCGATGACCGCTTTCACGCGGTACACCGCGGTCGGCGTGCGCACCTGCCACTCGACCGGGTAGCGCGCCTGCGTCAGCGGGCTGGTCCAATGCCGCACCGGCGTGAATGTCACCTCGCTGCGTTTGAAGACCCTTAGCTCGCCTTTGGCCGAGCGGAAAGAGCCGCCGTCCCAGACCGTGCCGCCGCTGGCCGTGCGCAGCCGAAAGGCTGTGAGCGCGCTGCCGTCGTCGAAGTTCATGCCGATCCAGTCCCAGCCTTGGGCTTCGGGGTGCAGCAGTTCTTCGCTCCATTCGTGGTCTAGCCAAGCTTTACCCGTGACGTCGAAAGTTTGCCCTTGCAAGGTGATTTTGCCGCTGGTGTTCAGCTGCGGGTGGCTGTAATAGTAGCTGGCCTGACGCGCCTCTGGCCCTTTGCGCGACAGGCCATTTTGGCCTTGCAAAATCAGCGGCTGGGTTTCATTCATTTGCAGTTGCAGCGCGAAGTCGGTGCTCGGCAAGCTGGCGTTGTAGCGGCTGGGCTCAGCCGTGTCGCGCTGCAAAGTCCAGTCATTGAGCTTGAGCTGGGTGTCTTCTGTACTGGCGACCGCCACACCAAAACCGGCGCGGGCAATGCGTTGGTCGTGCCAGAGTTTTTGGCCCTGGACATCGGTCACGGCCGCATGCGCAAAGATGAGTTGCTGCGCCGAAAACTTCGACAGCATAGTTTGGGTTGCATCCACGCGCGTGCGAAAAAATGTCAGCTGAAAACCGAACTCACGGCCGTCTGCTGCGCGACTGCGGGCGTGTCCGGTGATGTACCACCACTCGGTGCGCAGCTCCGGATGTGCGCCGTGGTCGCGCGGAAAGCGCAGCGGTCGGGCGGGCAAAGACCACGCCGAGAAGGGTGCGCTGGCTGAGGCCATGCCGGCAGCACTGGCCGCCATGAGCGCGCGCCGCGTCAGCATTGAAGGTGCAGAGTCATGCTGCGATTCTCGCAGCCTGCAACAAGCCAAGCAACTCAAGCCGGCTGGGTGTGCCCAATCGGGTCGGTTTCAAACACCACTTCACCGGTGTCCACATGGATCACGCGGATGTGCTGACGGGTCGGGTCGGCAAGACTTTTCACCGCGACCGCAACGGCTAAGCCGCGGTCGTTGTAAATCTGCTGAGAATTGTTTTGCGGCAACAGACTGCCGCGCAAGGGACTGCTACTTTCAATGCGGTACTGTGAACTGGCCATGATGAATGTCCCAAACGAAATGTCGATGTGCGAACAACAACTGAACTCATCCTAAGCTTTGAATGTGACGTTTTGATCACAGAAAAATTCGAGAAAAGGTCAAGAAGGTAACGATTCGAAAAGTCGCTTTGCCCGTCTCACCAGTCTTCTTTGACCGCCAGCACCGCGTCGGCGCTGGCGGCTGCGCGGCCTGCCAGCCACGCGGTCAAGGTGCCCGCCAAGATGACGGCCGCGCACAAAGCCAGCAAACGCAGCCACGGCACTTGCATGTCCATCGTCCAGTGGAAACTTTGCGGATTCACCACGTGCACCAGCACCACCGACACCACCAACCCCAGCGCCAAGCCGGCGACCGAACCCATGACCGTCCAAGCCGCACCTTCACCGGCCACCACCGTCAGAATTTGCCGGCGCGTCAGGCCCAAGTGAGCCAGCAGGCCAAACTCCTTGCGCCTGGCCAAGACTTGGGCGCTGAAGTTGGCAGCCACGCCAAACAGACCGATCGCGATGGCGACCGCCTGCAGCCAATAGGTGACCGCAAAGCTGCGGTCAAAAATACGCAGCGAGGTGGTACGGATCTGGCTGGCCGAGGCAAACTCAATCAGGCTGCCTGCGCCCGAGGCCTGCTCAGGTGCCTCACGGATGGCTTGTTGCACCGCTGCATCACTGGCATCAGTCGTCAGCCAGAGCGCTAGATCGTTGACACGTTGGTCACCGGTGAGCCGCACAAAGTCAGCCTGGTCGATGGCGATGGCGCCGAACTGTCGTGCGTAATCGCGCCACACGCCGGCGACAAAAAAGCGCCTCGCTGGGACCTTGCTGCTGGTCATGGCTTCCCCGAACGCGGATGACAGCGGCTCAAAAAAGCCACCCAATTTGGCTTGGTAAAGATCCAGCATCGGCTCGCTGACATAAATGCCGATGGCGCCCGCCGGTACGGTCAAAGCTTCGCCCACCAAGGGCAGGGCACTGGCCGGGTCTTGCAGATCGCGGGCGATCAATGCCACCGTGGGTTGCGCCGGGTTGAGTAAGAGTTGCGTCACGCGCAGGCTGCTGACGCGCTGCACGCCCGGCACAGCGGCCACGCGCTCAACGAACGCGGGGCTGAAATAAGCGCTGTCGCTGGCAGCGGCACTGACCGACGTGCGCACGTAAAGATCAGCCGGCAGCACCACGTCCAGCCAGCTGGTGACCGATTGCCGAAAGCTCGCCACCATGACGGTCAGCGCCACCGCCAAACTCAGCGACGCCACCACGCCGCTGACCGCCACACCAGCACTTTCGCGCACGCGGCGTGCACGTTCCACCGCCAGCAGGGGCAGCGCGCGGTGCGCCACCCACGGGCTCAGCCGTCCGTACAAGAATCCGATCAAACCCGGCAGCGCGGTGATACCGCCGACCAGCAACAAACCGACCGAAAAATATGCCCCCAGCGCGATGCCTGCCACGGGTGGCAGCAACGCCAGTACGCCGCTGGCAACCAACAATCCCAAGCTCAACCAGTGGCTGCGCGGGCCGCCCAAGGCGGCGCCTAAACCTTTGAGGCTTTGTGCAGGCGGCAATTTTTGGGCACTTTGGGCCGGCCACCAACCGCCCACCAATGCGGCCACCACGCCCAACCCGCCATAGACCAGCGCGGCCGTGCTGCTCCATTGCAGCGCGGGAGCGATGCCCGAAAAGTAACCGCCGCCCAAGTCGCCGCCCAAAACGCGCAAAGCCAGCGCCGCCAGCCCGGTGCCAAGCGCGATACCGGCCACGCTGCCCATGACGCCAAGCACCAGCGACTCGTACAGCACCAGTCGCAGTCGCTCAGCACCGGTCAGTCCGAGCACACCGAGCAGCGCAAACTGCTGGGCGCGTTTCGCCACGCTCAGCGACAACACTGAAAAGACCAAAAAAGCGCCTGTGAAAAGTGCCACCAGCGCCAGCACCGTGAGGTTGACGCGGTAAGCTCGAGACAGTTGATTGATACGCTGGGTTGCGTCGCCGGGCTCGCTCAGGCTCAGTTGTGCTGGCCAGTCGGGCGCGCTTTGCAGCTTGCGGATGAAGGCGCTGCGGTCGACACCTGCGCGCAGTTTGAGGTCGATGCGCGACAGCTCGCCGCCGCGCTGAAACAGCTCTTGCGCCGCGCCAATGTCCATCACCGCCAGCGGCCCACCGCCGGCAGCCACTCGGCCCGCCACACGGACTTGGAGCAGGCGCACACCGCTTTGCAATTCAACGGTCTCGCCTGCAATCATTTCGCGCGCTTTTGGATTCAAAAAAATCATGCCGGGCGCAAACATGGCGAAGCGGTCTGCATCTGTGGTCGGCAAGGGCATCAGTTCGGGGGCTACTGGGGCCAGCCGCAAGGCATCCACGCCCAGCACACGCAGCGCCAGCCGTTCGCCGCTGGCGTTCTGGGCGTAGGTGCTCAGCTCCAGCACGGGGCTGGCCACGCTGACGTCTGGATGCTGCGCGACGCGAGCGAAAACGGCTTCGTCAAACGTGCCTTGGGTTCCACGCAGTTCAAGGTCGGGCTGGCCGTTGACCGAGCGCACCGCTTGCGAAAACTCACTCAAGGCCGACGCATTGATAAGGTGCACCGAGAACGCCAACGCCACGCCCAACATCACCGCCACCACGGCCGCGGCATTGCGCCAAGGGTGGTGTTTGAGTTCTTGCCAGGAAAAAGTGCTGAGCAGTCTCAGCACGGCAGGGCTTTCAGACCAAGCCATTGGCGAGCAGCTTGAGCACCCGGTCGGCGCGGGCCGCCGCCGCTTCTGAATGCGTGACCAGCACCAGCGAGGTGCCTTGTTCTTTGGTCTGGGCGATGAGTGCGTCCATCACTTTGGCGGCCGTGCTCGGGTCGAGGTTGCCTGTGGGTTCGTCGGCCAGCAGCAGGCTGGGGCGGTGCACCAAAGCGCGCGCAATGGCCACGCGTTGCAGCTGGCCACCCGATAGC
>JABMMH010000085.1 GCA_013205645.1 Polaromonas sp.
CCGTCGTCTTGCCGTACAGCGCTGTCAGATCAGCCGCCGCTACGCTCGCATCACCCACCGTGATGCTGTAAGCGTTGCCTGTCTCTGTCAAATTAGCCAGCGTGGCCATGTCGTTGTTCACGATCGTTGCAGTGACTACACCGCTGGTGACAGCCGCAATATCGTTCGCCTGCCCCACCGCGACGGTACCGCTGAGCGCTACCGCTTCGTTGTTCAAGCCTGTGATTTCAACTGAGGCATACACGGCAGCGACGTCTGTGTAGCTACCGCGAACAGTGGTGACCGAGCTGGCATCGATCAGACCGCTGGTGTTGTAGTCAATGACCAGTACGTTGGCGCTGTCGACCGTGGTATTAGTCAGCGTGACCGGAACATCCACCGGCAGGTTAAAACCACGTGAGGTGATGGCTCTGGCTGTGTCGACATCTGAGCCGGTGATACGCGTGAGGTAAGTGCCGTCGGCAAGCGCCACGGTGTTGGCATCAATCGTATTCAAGTCACTGGCAGCGGCGGTTCCTGCATCTAGCGTGACCCCTACATTTCGGGCAGTGTCGATGGTGGCGGCGCTGATGGCGATGGCCACGTCATGGGCAGTCCCCACGAGCAGCGTCACGGCAGTGGCGACAACATTGACGGTCGTTTTCCCATCCAAGGTGTTCAGCGCACCGGCGTTGACCGTTGCATCAGTCACAGTGATGTAGAAGGCGTTGCCACCCGATGAAGCATTGCCATTCACGGGCGTGTTGTCCGTCAGGTTGGCCAGCGTGACCATGTCGTGCTCGGCGATCGTGGCGGTGACAACGCCGGTGGTGGCAGCAGCCACCACGTTGGCTTGCACCACGGTCACTGAGGCATCCGTCACCGTGACCGTCTCGTTACCCAGACCCGTGATGCCGGCGGAGCTATAGGCTGCAGTAACGTCAACGTAGCTGCCGGTGACGTCCGTGACACTGGCGGCATTGATGGCGACACTGGTTTTGGCATCCAACGCCAGCAAATCCGCAGCCGCCACCGAACCGGCATTGGACAGGGTGATGGCGTAGGCATTCACGTCGCTGTCTGTCAGCGCAGCCTTAATGTTGGCCAGCGTGTCTGTGGTCAGAGTGGCGGTGATGACACCGGTGTGCGGCAAGGCCAGGGTGTTGGCCTGGGTTGCAGTGACGGTTTCGTTCAGGGTGACGTTGAAGTCACCAACGTTGTTGTACCCGGCGATGGTCATCGCATTGGCCAGCGATGTCGAGCCGATGATGGTTATTTTTCCGATGGCGTCTTGCGACCCAGTGGCCAAGTGAGACATGTAAGCAATCACGTCGGTTGCCGTACCTGAAATGTCGGTTTGCAATAGGGAGGCCTGTAGCAGCGTCGCTTGACCGGTCACGTTGCTGTTTTGCGCGGCCAGCACGGTCGCCGTCCCGGAGTCGATGCCAGTGATGGCGGCAAGCTGGACTACGCTGGTCAAGTCCACCAAAGGCGTACCCGGTGTTGACAGGGCTTTGGCCGTGATGATGGCGGCCAGCGAATTCATCGCGGTGGTGCCATTGGTGCCACCGCCGGCAGCGGTCATCGCGTTGGCGACTACTTGACCTGCTTTGTAGACCGCCAGATCCGTCGTGGGGTCCAAGGTCAAAATGTTTTTGCCAGTCAAACCAAAAGCACCTTGCACCAAGGCCAGCGCTTGCGCTTGGGTTTTGCCGCCGCCGTCAACCGACATCAAACGCTGGACCAAGGTGGTCAGTGGACTGATGATGGCGCCGTCAGGTGCTGTCAAGGTGTTGATGAAATGATGACCACTGAGGATGTCAGTACCGCCGACCGATTTCATGTCGCCTGTGCCGGTCAAGCCCGCAAAATGACCCTTTCCATCCGTGGTCACGACAGCCCCGGTTTGGCTCCCGTTGGTGCGCGTCACCGTAGCGCCACTGATAGCACCGTCAATCACATAACCGCTGCTCGTCGTTGGCTGCAACACGCCGCCGCCGCCACCGCCGCAAGCGGCCAATGGCAATATCAGCAGCGTTGACAGGCCCATGCCCACGGGTCGTTTGTGTTTGGCTGTCCACTCACGCACAAAGGCCAAAAAGTCCGCCTGGCCCTGCGGTAACTCAACGCGGGTAACGCCACTGCCTGACTGTTGGGCGAGTAATTCGAGAGCCTCCAGAGGCTGGTCCTGCGTGGCCACACGCACGTCAGCCAGCACAGCCGAACCCACCAAGGCTTGCTCCATGCCTGCGCTTTCAACAATTGAATTGACGGCTGAACGATTGACATTTTTAGGAGTACGTTTAGTCATGGCGGTTACCTGTGGCGATTAAATTTAAAAAATCAATGAAGAGATAAAACGGTGCTGAACGCGATCAGCGTTCACGGAAAGCTTTGTCCTGCAAGCGCAGAACGGGTGTGAAAAGGTATTGAAGAACGGAGCGTTTACCAACGACAACGTCGACCTCAGCGACCATGCCAGGCATGACGTCTAAGATTTTTCCGTTCTTGGCTTTGAGCAAACTGGTGGTGCGCACTTCGATCGGGAAGGAGCGTTTTCCACCGCTGGGGCCACCGTTTTGCGGCATCTCAATCGAGTCGGCGCTGATGGTGACGACCTCGCCGTCCATCGAGCCAAAGCGCGTCGCGTCATAGGCTGTGAGCTTGACTTTGGCGGTTTGTCCGGGGTGCAAAAAGGCGATGTCTTCAGGGCGCATCTGCGCTTCGACCATCAGGGTGTCGTCGGCGGGAACAATCTCAATCAACGTGGCCCCTGGCTGCGCCACCGAGCCCACCGTGGTGATGGCCACTTGCTTGACAATGCCGCGCACCGGGGAGCGCAACTCGCCGCGGTTGACACGGTCTTCACGGGCGGGGAGAGCTTGCTCAACCTCGACCATTTTGGCAGTGACCAACGAGAGATCTTTCAGTGCATCGCTGCGAAAACGTTCGCGCTGCGCATCTGCGCGGCCTTGGGCTTCTTGAATTCCGGCACGGTGCCGCACGCTGGCGAGTTCGGCGTTTTGGTACTGCCCCTCAAGGTCGACCACGCTGCGACGCAAGCGGATCAAGCTGGTTTCGGGCTCAATGCCTTTCTTCACCAGGGGTTCAACCAGGGCCATCTCTTGACGCACCAAAACCAGTGAACGACCGGCATTGGCCATGACAGCCTGGGATTCGGCGAGCTCTGACTGCCGCTGGGCCAATTGCTGGCGCAGCACTTGCAGATCGGCTTCGAACTCGATCTTGCGGGCCAGATAAAGCCGCTCTTGCACCAACACCACGGCGGGCGCTGCCTTGCGCAGCGCATCAGGCCATTGAGGCTCTTGTCCACGCGCAGCAGCCGTGAGTCGATAAATTTCGGCACTCAGGCTGTTTTGTTGTTGCTGCATCTGGTTGCGGTCACTGGTGGTGCGTGTGGTGTCGAGCTCCATCAAGATGTCGCCCTCTTCCACCAAGGCACCGCGACGCACATGGACCTTGGTGACAATACCGCCGTCATAGCTTTGCAACTGCTGCACCTTGCCGCTCGGGATCACCTTGCCTTCACCGCGCACCACTTCATCGAGCTCCGTGAAGGTGGCCCAGAACATCATGAAGACAAAAAAGACAGCGATGACGATGAACAGCATGCTCGACGTCGGGCGCCTGTTGCTGTTGGCCAGTTTGAAAAGCCGATTTTTGAAACCGGATGAAGTTGAATCAGACATAAGAGGGGGATGCAGCAATGGCACCTGCATTGGCGCTGGCATGGGCCGCGCTCGGGGTGGACGGGGTTTGCATGACCATGGCTTTGGGGCCGTCGGCGACGACCTTGCCTTTGTCAAGAATGATCACGCGGTCAACCAGCTCCAAAAGGCTGGTGCGGTGCGTGATGATGATCAGGGTCTTGTCGGCGCAGTGGCTCTTGAGGGACTGCAAAACCTGTTTTTCGGTCTGCACATCCATCATGCTGGTGGGCTCGTCCATCACCAGGAGGGGCGGATTGCCGACCAGTGCGCGGGCAATGGTGATGGCTTGTTTTTGACCACCTGACAGGCCTTCGCCTTTCTCACCCAGCACCATGTCGTAGCCCAACGGGTGTTGGCTTGAGAACTCATGCACACCGGCGACTTTGGAGGCTTCCAAAATAGCGGCGTCGCTGGGGCGATAACCGCCAATGGCGATGTTCTGCCGCAGCGTGCCCGAGACCAGCCAGATGTCTTGCTGAACCACACCGATGTTGGCGCGCAGGTCTGAGGGGTTGATCTGACGCAGGTCGGTGTCGTCGGCCAACACCAAACCCTCGTCTTGCTCATACAGGCCGAGCAGCAAGCGCGCCACCGTGCTTTTGCCAGAACCAATGCGGCCGAGGATGGCGACTTTTTCACCGGGCTGGATGCGCAGCGAGATTTGGTTCAGCGCGTTTTGCTGCTGGTCCGGGTAACGGAAGCTGACGTCGCGCAACTCAAGAGCGCCACTCAAGTGCGGGCGACTGACGTAGTGACGACCGGCTGCGTGGTCTGTACCGGCGCGCATGACGCTGTCAAGGGACTGGTACGAGGTCCGTGCCTGGTTCATGCGGGTGAGGATCTGCGTCAGCTGCGCCAACGGGGCCAGCGCTCTGCCACACAGCATGGTCGAGGCAATCAGCGCACCCATCGATATTTGCCCACCGACGATCAGGAAGACACCGTACACGACCATCAAAATTTGTGCGGCTTGCTGAATGAAGCCCGCGGCATTGACCACCAGATGCGAGACGCGGCGGCTGCGCATGCCGGTGCTTGACTGATCACGGATGCAGCTTTCCCAACGCTCGCGCAGCAGCGGACCGGCACCGGAAGTCTTGACGGTTTCAAGTCCACTGATGGCTTCCACCAACACGCCCTGCTTGCTTTGGCCTTGCTCGTAAGCCTCTTTGGTATAACGCTTCAGCAGCGGCTGCACCACCACGCCGAGCAAGATGATGGCCGGCACGGCGATCAACGGAACGATGCCGAGCGGGCCGGCCACCATGTAAATCACCACCAGGAAAAAGATCGCAAAGGGCAGGTCGACCAGCGTCGCCAAGGTGGCCGAGGTGAAAAACTCGCGCAGGGTTTCGAATTCGCGCAGGGTGTTGGCAAAACCACCGGCAGAGCCTTTGCGGTTGACCAACTTCATGTCCAACATCTGGTCAAAAATGCGCTGCCCAATCAGCTGGTCGGCATGGTGGCCGGCGTCGTCAATGAAGACCGCTCGCAGGCTCTTGATGATGAAGTCCACCACCAGCGCCACCATCACGCCAAAAGTCAAGGCAATCAGCGAGTCAACCGCCTGGCTGGGCAAAATACGGTCGTAAACCACCATCGTGAAGATGGACGTGGTCAAGGCCAAAAAGTTTATCAACACGGCTGCTGTGGCGACCTGCGCATAAGACCACTTGCTTTGTTTGAGCGCGCTCCAAAACCAATGCCCTTGCGCTTCGGCGGCCGCCGCGCTGACAGGCCGCGTGTGGCTAACCAGTGAACGCACTTGGATCGCCATGCCGCTGTAGTCGGCTTGCAAATGCGCCAGCGTGAACTCGACGGAACGGTCGCCATAGCGAGCGTCCATGACGTCAAACAGATCGTCTGAAAGGCGCTGCATCAGCACCAGCGCGTGGCCGTCTTGCTGCATCAACACCAGGGGCAACTGATTGGATGTCACCGTTGCCAAGTCTTGCGGCGACAACGCACAACCCATCCCCAGCCGCTGCGCCACCTGCATGAACTGCTCGACCGTCATGCCTTGGTTGATACCCACGGCAAACGACCGCACGGTGGCTTCCGACACAGGCAGCTGAAAGTGCTGCGCCAAATGGAGCAGACACTTTTCTAAAGAATCATGACCGGTCAACATGTGTACTCGCGCTCTTTAATCATTGAATTCGAAGTAGCCGAGTAATTCGCCCAGCCCCTGGGCTACTGTGAAGTGGGATTGGTCTAACTCGACGCGGGCATCGATCAAACTGTTGGCGGAAGCGACGAGTTCGCGCTGGGCATCGAGCAGGTCAATCAGCGGCCGACGGCCAATGGCAAATTGCTCAACGTAGGTGCTCATGGCCGCTTCACCGGCTTGCAGAAACATCTCGAGGGCTTTGATGCTTTGACGCTGACTGGCTGACTTTGAAAACAGGGTGCGCAGGTTGCGGTCGCTCACACCCAGCGCCGCATCGAGGTCGAGCTCGGCTTGGCTTAAACGCTGGGCCACTTGATTGACACGGGCGTTGATGACGCCACCATCGAACACGGGGTACGTCAGCTGCATACCGACGGCCACATCGTGATCTCTGAGTCCCAAATTGTTCAACTGGTACTGCCGGGTGTTCAACTGAAATGCGAGCTTGGGACCGCGGGTGGATTTCTCGGCCGCCAGGTCTTCACGGGTGGCGCTGACCACTTGCCGCAAGCGTTGGAGCTCAAGGTTTTGCTCGGCAAACTGTGCCAACCATTTTTGTGAGTCAGCCCACTGATCGGCCCTGAGCGGCAGCGGTACAAGCGGGACGGGCTGAGTGCCGTAGAACTCGCGCCAAGCAGCCTCTGCGCGCCCCAACTCGCCGCGCAGATCAGACAGCGCTACCTGCACTTGGGCATACCGACCCTGTGCACGCAGCATGTCGGCACGCGAGCTGACCTGACCAGTGACCAACTGGTTGATCATGTCCAGCAGCGTCTGATGGCGCTGTAGGTTGAGCTCAGCCAAGCGAACCTTGTGGGCCAATGCAGTCACCTCTGCGTAAGCCCTGACGGCGCGCAAGATCAAACCTTCGGCTGAAATTTGCGACGCAGTGAGGTCTGCTTTGGCGCGCATCTGCCCCGCGTCAATGCGCCGGAACTGAGCGCCGCCGTCATAGATAAGTTGATTCACACCCAGGTAAGCGTTGCTGTTCAGGCTCGACACCGACTGCACCCCGGCGCGCGGTCTGATGGGTGACTCACCCGCCAAGCCAGCGCTTATCTGAGGCCAGAGCGCACCTTGTAATTCAGCAATCGCGAACTTGGAACGCTCACCCTGTGCTTGCGCAGAACGGTAAGTAGGATGACGAACAACGGCCTCTCGAACCAGCGTTTTGAAACTAGACTCAACAGCTTGCTGCGGCCCAGCCGCCACGGTCTCATTGACACGATAAGACCGAACCACAGCGGAAAAGTCTGTCGATTGGAAAAGGGCTGTTAGCGGTTGTAACTGCGTTGCGGCAGGCGGTATCGAAGCAACCTGAGCCATCACCGAGCTTGGTAAAAACGATAATAACGATATCGAAAAAACCGTAAGCCATTGACTCAAAATTCGAAAATCGATCAAGCACAAGCGCATCAAAGAAAATTCCTTGTCAAATTTAACCTTATTGATCAGTTCGTTCATCCGAAATAGCACTCCAAATCGACATTTTTAATTTATTGTAGCTTTTAGATTTTTTGTTAGAGAAAATTAATTTTTATCTTTTTATGCGAAAAGTAAAATTTTGCAATTTATTTGCCGAATGTTGTTAGGTTGCTATTTTTACAATGTGAAAATTGCTAGCCAAACGCGTCTACACTTTCCCTTTAGTCAATTACTAAAGTTGTCAAAAAATTAGAATTGCCACTTGGAATGTGAATTCACTGTTGGTTCGTCTGCCGCAGGTGCTGGACTGGCTGGCCGCCAATCCGGTGGAAGCGCTGTGCCTTCAAGAGCTGAAACTGCCAGACGAAAAGTTTCCGCTGCAGGCCCTGCAAGAGGCCGGCTACAGCCATTGCGCTGTGTTTGGCCAGAAAACCTACAACGGCGTGGCGATCTTGAGTCGCCTGCCTTTGCGCGATGTCAGCAAGAACATCGACGGCTTTGCCGATGAGCAGTCCCGTGTCATTGCCGCCACACTTGACAGCCCAGACGGTGCGCTGCGGCTAGTGAACGGTTACTTTGTGAATGGTCAAGAACCGGGCAGTGAGAAGTTTGAATACAAGATGCAGTGGCTGACGGGACTGCGCCACTGGCTAGAAGTAGAGCTCACAAAAACACCAAAATTGGTGTTGGTTGGCGATTTCAACATCACTTTTGACGATCGCGACACGCACGACCCAGAAGGCCTGCGCGAAACCATTCACCACACGACCGCAGAGCGCGAGCACTTTCAAGGCCTGCTGGACTTGGGTTTGACCGACGCTTTTCGCCTGTTTGAGCAAGCCGAGAAAAGCTACTCGTGGTGGGACTACCGTGAGTTTGCTTTTCGCCGCAACCGCGGGTTGCGGATTGACCACATCTTGGTCAGTGAGCCGCTGAAAGCGCAAGTCAGCAGCTGAGTGATCGACAAACTACCGCGCAAGAACGAGCGGCCGAGTGACCACGTGCCGGTGGTGGTCGAGTTCGGGTAGCACTCGACGCCTTGCCAGCCCATAAGGCGCTGGTCAAGAAGCCGGTTCATGTGCAGTGGTTACAGGGTTACTTTGCATTGCAAATCGCTTTGCGCAGTCAGCCTCAAAACCTGTTGAGGGAACAGACCGTAGGCTTTAACCAAGTCTGAGCCGACGGCGGAAACGTCTCCTCCTGCCAAGAGCCGCTTCACGCGGCTCTTTTTGTTTCAGCGCAAAGCAATTTCCACTTCACGTCCGCGTTGGACTGCTTTGCGCTGCTCCCGTCGTGTTTGACTGGTCGGCCTAGAGCTGCAGGTGTAGCCGTTTCCCAATCGCTAGCATGGCCTCACTCATCTCTTTGATGCGAGCCACTTGTTCGCGCAGGCTGTCTGTGACCATCTGCGGCAACTGCCCGGCGAGGTCTTCGGTTTTGGCTACGAGGCCAGCCACTACGAGGTGTCAATGCAGATGGCCGAGCTGAGTTTGCTGCCCGCCGTGCGCAAGCAGCCTGACGCCATCGTCGTGGCCGAAGGCACCAGCTGCCGCCATCAGATCCGGGATGGCGCGCAACGCGAAGCGATTCACGTGGCCGTTTTACTGGCCCGGCAGTTGCCTGGCACGGCTCGCCAACTGGTAAACATCGACTAACTTGTAAACGTCGACCAACTTGTAGAGGTACGGTGGGCTGTAGCTGCTTTGGACAAAGTCTTCGCGCTTGGCAACCACAACGGCCTCACGCCCCTGCTGGTAGCGCTCCCAACGGTTGGCCCGGTAGCCGGCATATTCCAACGCCACCGGTGTCAATTGCTGAGTTACCTTTTGTTTGTCATCACCCGAACGGTAATGACCGTGCGCAGCCGCTAAGCTAAACCACTTGAAAGCCTCTCGTGCGTCAGGCTTGATGGCCCCGCCGCCTTTCAGGTAAAGATGCCCCAAGGCATCGAAGCCTCGGATGGAGCGTTGCTCCGCTGCCCGGTTGTAGTGCTCAAGCGCACGACTGATATTCACGGGCACACCCCAGCCAAACTCAAACGATTGACCTTCCGCCACCACCGCGTCCATCGAGCCGGCGATGGCAGCGCGGCGCAACCAACGCTGCGAGCGCTTGAAATCCTGCGCCACGCCCACACCCATCTGGTAAGACCGGCCAACTTGAAATTGCGCCTCCGCAGCACCACGGTTCGCCAGTTTCATGGCTTGCTCAAACTCAAGCTGAAGATACTCTTTGGCATAGGCCGTGTCTGGCGACTTAGCCTGCGGCTGCGCCAGCGCCACGCTCATGGACAAGCCGGGCGCAGAGGCACTCAGCACCAGCCAAGCGCAGGCCCAATGTCGACTAAAAATGGGTGTGGTCATGGTGTTGGCGGTGTGTATGGATAAGTTTGTGGCAGCGGCAGTTGGTCAAAAAAGTAGGCCATGTTGATCAAGGAGTCCTGCGTTTCATTCGACACCCCCGTGTTGTTCAACCAACTGGTTTCGAAACCAGAACCATCAAGGCGCAAACGCCTGACACGCCCTTTGTAAGCCTCGGCACCATCAAAGCCATCCATCGCCACGGCTAATTTACGGGCAAAACTGACGGGCACGTTGAACAACACAATCGCATTGAAGAAGGGGTCGCTATCAGTAGGCGCAGAGGCCAAATACAGCTTCGTCATGGCCATGAAATCACCGGCTGCATGGGTTGCTGCAATTCGGTTGGGTTGCGCCGCACTGAGCAGCCCGGCTAATTTCAGGTCGTTATAAGGAACATTGAAATCCGATACGAAAGTCGACGACGACTCGCTGACGGTAGCGCCAGTGCCAATGTAGGCCGTCGCCAAGGCAGACGGACATCCGTTGCCCGCCACCGACGTGACTTCACCAAACCCGTTGGGTGTACCCGTGCTGGCCACAGGCAACGTGGCTGTGTAGTCAAAACGGGCAGACCGTGCCGTCTTGGCACTTTCAACACTGGCGGACAAACTCACAAATTCCAGCACTGACGAGTCAATCCGGCCATTGCCATCGCAGTCCCCCGGCCAACGTTGGTGCGTCCGCCGGTACTCGTTCAACAATGACTCCATTTGCCGCACCTGCATCACCAATTGGTCGCCTTTGCTTTGGTCCAGCAAAGTCAGCCCCTTGGCAGCCATGCCCAGCAGCACAGCCGACACCACCAACACGATGGCTGTTTCTACCAGCGTGAAGCCTGCGGCAAACTGACCAAGGCGGCCCAGGCGATGACGCTGAAGGCGCAACAACCGCTTCATCGCGTCACCCGCTTGCTGGCCCATGCCCTCAACTTTGAATATTCATCGCGGCCAGCCGTCATCTCGAGAAACTTTTGGTACTGCACCAAAGCGTCTGCAGGGCGTCCCAACGCATCCAGTGAGTACGCCGAATTAGCCACCAGCTCAGGCGTGTCCGGCGACAACGCTGAGGCCTGACGCAGGTCATCCAAAGCCGCCTCATGTTTACCGATTTCTTGCAGGCAGATAGCCCGATTCAGCAAGACCTTCATGCTCGCCGGATTTTGCTGATGCGCGCGAGTCAAGGCCACAATCGCATCGTCCCAGCGACGCAAGCCCTGGGCTGCCGTGCCCTTGAGATAGCTGGTTTGCCATGTTTCACCAAGCTCGGCTTCGACTTGTCCTACGGCATTCAACGCAGCCTCAAACTGCCCTTCCGACAGCATGCGTCCGACTGCGGTAAAACGGCGCAATATTTCAGCCGCCGACGAATGAGCAGTTCCTTGTGCACCACTCACCGACTCCAACTCAATCAGGGCTGAGACCGGACGCTGCCGCAACGCCACCGCAGCGGGCTGCACAGGCGCAACCACAGGCACAGCTGCTGATGACTTGGCAAGCTTCAGCACATCGTGCTCGGCACGCCAAGACGCCACCGTCGTGACCACCAGCGACTTGCGCTTGAGCTGCATGCGCAAGTCTGCAATGACGTCGCTCACTTCAGCCGCATCGGGGCTCAGCAGCACACGCAAAGTGCCGTTGTCTGGCGCTAACAGTGCAGGGAACTGCCCCGACAAGCTGCGGTACAAATTCACTGCCGCGGTGTCCGACGCGCTGGCAGGCAAGACAATCAAGGCGTCCTTCGGTGACAGCTTAGCCAACCCTTGCGACCAGCTCTGCAAAGCACCCGCCTTGTCGCCACGGCTCATCAATGCACCTGCACTGCGAAC
This sequence comes from Polaromonas sp., assembly GCA_013205645.1. GTDB lineage: Bacteria > Pseudomonadota > Gammaproteobacteria > Burkholderiales > Burkholderiaceae_C > Polaromonas. The sequence goes on from JABMMH010000085.1 coordinate 11,494, forward strand.
CCATGCAGGAGACTGCCAAGCCAATACCGGTGGCGCAACAGGCAGTTTCACGACCGCCCCGGCAACACTCCGGCTCACTGCTAAAACAGGCACTGTGGCTACCGGCTGTGATGGCACCGGCGCAGCGACCTCGGGAACAGTCGGTACGCTGGGAACCGCTTCCACCACAGGGACTGCAGGGACAACCGCCGCAATAGGCGTGGCGGCTGCGATAGGCGCCGCTGCAACGGCTGGGGGCACCGCGAGCACAGGTGCCACTTTGGCCTCAGGCAAAGCCCATTGCAGACGGCCCGTTTCAACCCAAGTCCAAACCGCCACCGCCACCACGCCCCCCCCCAACACCATCCACAGCAGGCGACTGATGTTGGAAGTCGATGGTGCCGCTGAACGGGGTGCAGCCATGTACTCACTGCCTCTGTCTTGGTGTGCCTGCTGGCTCCGCTCATCTTCGAGCTTGCGCAGAGCTTCGTCGATCACACTCATGCAAACCTCCCGGATCTCAGTTCTGCGACAGCCCGCCGCACCATGAACCCATTGATCCGATGCTGGCTGCGGCCAAAGGCCAGCAGCAAAGCACGTTCAGCCACTAAATTAATCCGCCGGGGAACCCCTTTGGTGGCGCGGTGCAAAAAGAAAAGCGCCATGCTCGAAAAATGCACATCACCACTGGTGCGGGCCAATGCCATGCGGTGGCGCACATAACTCGCGCATTCACTGCGCGACATCGGGCCCAACTTGCACCACACCCCAATGCGCTCGCGCAGCGGCCGCATGGCCCGCAGCGCCAGCGTTTTTTCCAATTCCGGCTGCCCGACCAGCACCAAAGAAATCAGCTTGCGCTGCTCGGTTTCAAGGTTCGACAGCAGGCGCAAGCCTTCCAGCGCTTCGGCCGAGAGCTTTTGCGCCTCGTCGACCATCACCACCAGGTACTCGCCCGAATGGGCGCACTTGAAGGCATAGTTGGTCAGTTGCTCATGCGTCTGCGCCATAGACTCCGGGTGGCGCGGCGCCTCACCCGTGAAGTCTTTGTAAATACTGCACAAAATCTCGGCATAAGACAGCAGCGGGTTGGGCAGCAAAGCCACATGCACATTGACCGGTGTATTGCGCAACAAGTTACGGCAAATCAAGGTTTTACCCAGACCCACCTCCCCGGTGAGCACCGCCATCGTGCCGCCGCGCATGGCAAACAGCAGATTGTTATAGGCGGTCACATGCTGACCGCCAGGGTAGAAAAAACTGGTGTCCGGGGAAATACTGAAAGGCGCACGGCTAAAGCCGAGCGCTTTGTAAATCGGGTCAAGTTCAGACACTGATAACGCCGTTCACTTGTTGGGAATCACAGTGGGCATCAAGAAAATAACCAGCTCTTTGCGCCGGCTGGCTTTGTAGTCAGCCCGGAAGGGATTGAAAGACGCGTTCCCTTCGCCGATACCAGGGATCGCCCGTGTCGTCTTCGAGCCTTCTTCTTCGATCAAGCCGCCCAGCACCACCAGCTCACCACTGCGCGCGCGCACCAAGGTGCTGGCTTCTTTGATGTCGAGCACCGGCGCCGTGCTCTGACCACTAGGCGAGACCGTGGTGCCAGACAAGCGGGTCACCGTCGGTGCCACTTGCAGCATGGTCCAGCCGTCACTGGAAATCTGCGGTGTGACGGTCATCATCACGCCCAAATTCACCGTGGTGGGTTGTTCATTGATGGTGTCTGAAATGCCGATGCCCGCCGTGGTGGTGCGGTAGTTGGTGCGGGTATAAAAGGTATCGCTGGTGCCGACCTTCACAAACGCTGTTTGGTTGTTCATGATGCGAATGCGCGGCTGCGAGACCATGCGCACATCACCCTGTTGCTTCAGAGCCTGAATCACAGCGTTGTAATTCGAGTTTCCGTAATTGGCCGCAAAGGTGCTCGGCACAGCAGACACCCCGGCGGGTGCCCCGACGATGGTGCGTGCAGCCAGCGTCCCGAGGTCACCCACTTTGAGTCGACTCCAGTCGAGGCCTAGGGCATAGTCTTCGTTCAGCGTCACTTCGACGATGCGCACCTCGATGTCCACCTGCCGGTTCATGCCGTCTTTGATCAACTCAAGGAATTTCTCGACGCCTTCTATTTTGGGTGCGCTGTCCGTGACGATGATGGTGCCCGTCAAGCGATTGATCAGAACCTTGCCGCGCGGCGACAACAAAGACTTGATCTGCAAGTCAATCTCTTGCCAAAACATCACCGAGTCGGTCACCGTGTTGCTGGATGAGACGACGCCGCCACCACCACCGCCACCGCCAGCAGCGGCAGTGGATGACGCAGTCGCCGTTGCATTGCCCGTGCGGGTGGCCCGGATGTAGTCCAGCTCAAAGGCCCGCGTCACGGTCGAGCGGACACGAATCACACCCGCTTTTTGTTCCCACGAATAACCCAAGCTGCTGAGCATCACCTCAAAGGCCCGCGTCAGCGGCACGTCCGTGAAGTCCACCGTCACAGTGCCGGTCAAATCAGGGTCCGTGATCAGGTTGAGTCCATTGGCCCGGGCAAAAATACCCAGCGCGTCGCGGATGTCCAGTTGGCGCGCCCGAAACGAATACAGGCGCGGCTGCACTTCTTCCAGTTCCCGACCGCTGGACACCACCATGCCGCGCGCTTCTGGCGGCAAACGCGCCTCTTGCGCTTCGCGGGCACGCGCATCTTCAGCCATCTTGGCGTTGATGGCCGAATAGGCACTGGTCGGTGCCACCTTGGAAGGCTGAGCAATGTCCGGCCCGGGCAAGGCGCAACCGGCCAGCATCGCCGCTGTCGCCAAGGAGACCGCACTGATGCGCCGAAAATCTGATGGGTTGTACTTACGCATACTCAAAATCCCTTAGTCATGTCAATCCACAGCCGCTCACCGCCCTTGCCATGGCCCACCAATAAAACGCGCATCGGCTCAATCCGCTCGACCTTGTAATCAGCCAGCGTGTCACCTTGTTGATACATTTCCGAACCAATCTGCGCCACCCGGCGCTCACCGTCGACCAAAATCGCAGAGACCACAAATGGCATCTTTGGCTTGCCATTCGCCACCACCACACGCCTTACGGGCTCCACGGTGTAAGGCATCAACGTGCGCAAATCCACATAGGCCGGTTGACGCCGCACCACCGGCTGCACCGCATCCGGCGACAGCGGCACCGTCAAGGTCTTGACCGTCGGCAGCGACAGCGCAGCGCTGTCAACCGGCACAAAATGTTTCCACGCAAACGCTGAGAGCAGCGCCAGCGGAATCAGCAAAAAACCCAAATACGCTTTCATCGGGTCTCCAGTACCAAAATGTTGTCGCCCTTGATGTTCACCTTCACGGCAAACGGCAAGCCGGCGCTGCGACCTTGCGGGGTTGCGTCTTCAATGCGGAAGTTGCTCAGGGAGAAATACCCCAAGCCGGAGTAGCTGACCGCAAACATCTCGTTGATGCGGCCCAGTTCATCGCCCGTGAACGTGGCGGTGATGTTCAAAGCCTCGCGGCGCAATTCAACGCCTGGCTTCCAGCTGGTGCGACGAATCAATTCGGCATAGTCACCAGACGCCTTGGCGAGCAGATCAATCTGCGCACTGCTGGCCGTCACCTTGCTTTGCAGGGCCTGCGCGTTTGAAAGAGCGGCCCGGCCTTGCAAGAAAAGATGCAGGCCGCCGGCCAATAAGAGCGAGGCCAGCAACAGCCCTCCCCAAGTTCTGACATGAAATTTTCTAAGCATGGCTATCTGTCCTATCTGTCCTATCTGGCTTAGTTGGGGGTCGCGGTACACGTCACACTGCCGTAGGAATCAGGCGCACTGTAGATCGAATCACCCGCCGCTTCAAAACGCGTCGGCGTCCCGTTAAAACACTTCACCGTCACCGCATGCGACTGACCCGAGTCCAGCGCTGTTTTAAGGGCAACACCGGTACCAGGGTTGTCCATCATGGGTTTGGGCAAGGCGACCTCCCAGTACTTGCCGTCTGGCAGCAAGGCAAACAAATGCAAGTACAAAGGCGCTCCAAAAGCACTCACAGCACCCCAGTCCTTCGCCACCACAGGCACACAAGCCGATGCGTTGGCACTGCTGGCCACCGTGGCACTCAACAAACCTGGGGGCTGCACCGCGCTGGCGGCCCTGGGACCAGAATTGTCGGCATTGACCACCCAAAACAAGGACAAACCGATCGGCGATCCCGTGGCGACCACAAGGCTATCGATGTTTGGCGCCCAGAGCTGCCCGCTCAAGGCGTTGTCAAAATTAACCAGCAACTCGGTGTTCATGCAGGTGTCCACCGGCCGGGTGCACTGACCGGCTGCCTGCAGCGCGGCGCGCAACTCCAGCAGTGACGCCGCGTTAGACGCACCGCCATAGTCGCGCACATCGTCCACCGCAGAGTCTTGGCCACCGGTGGTCGGATGCTCATAGACCCGGTACGAGGAATAAGCGCCAGCGCCAGGGGTGTCGTCAACAAACACCGCGTTGGCCCGGTCCATCCTTGCATAGGCCTGTGCATGCGGACGCGTCACCACAAAGGCAGAAGGACTCGAGCGTTGCTGCGTCCATGGCGACGTCACGGTCCCGTCTAACAACGGCGAGAAGCGGCCACCCGTCCATGCAAAAAAACCTTCAACACCAGTCTGCCAAACGCGCGGCAGGGTCATGCTGCGTGTCGTCGTATCGACCGAACCGTTGTTCGCTGTTAACAAGCGCTCAAGCTCAATCAAGGTGTTCACGTTGCGGCACAACTGGCCCACGGAACCCCCGGTCCCCTGGCTGCTGCGGGTCGGGTTGTGCAAATCTTTGAAGCCCACCGCTGGGGCTAATACACCGGTAGGAAACAGAAAGTCTGAAAAGTTGAACGGCAGGTCGGCACGCAAGGCCGGGTGCACGTCATAGTTGAACAGCGTCCCTTTTGAGGAACGTGTCGGCGTGCCGAGCAAACTGCCGGGCAGCGCGCCATAAGGCGTGTACGTGCCCGCGTCTGGCGCTATGGCGAGGACCGGATCGGCCAAAGCCGTCCGGCTCAAGGCGCCATAGCCGTCCGTCAGTAGTTGCAGCGGCCCTGGAAAGCCGCCATTGCGGGTGGCATAAGCCAGCAGCGACTCCCGCGCCTGCAGCAAAGCAGAGCGGTCGGCGTTGTCTGATTCTTTGCGACTCGCCAGGTTCAGCAAGGGAAACACCGCCGCCGCAATGATCCCCAGCAAAATAATCGCCAAGGCAATTTCCACCAGGAAAAAACCACGTGTCCGTTTGAGTTTGAATTTGAGCGTCACAGCCGCATCCCTCCGGCTGCCGATTGCGCCAAGTCATAAATCGGTATCACGATGGTCACCACCACCACGGCCAGCAAGACACCAATCACCAGCAGCACCATGGGTTCAAACAAGCGCACCATCAACTCCGCCTGCAGTTTGAGCTTGTGCTGGTAGTACTCCCCCAGGCGCTCGCTTTGCGTGCCCAGTGAACCGGTCGACTCACCCAAGCGCACCATGCCGGTGGCGATGGTCTCAAACGCTTTGGAGGCCTGCATGGCCTGGTTCAAGGCACTGCCCTGGCGAATGCGTTCGCTCAAGCCCGCCAGGCGCCGGCCAAAGAATTGGTTGCCCGGGTCGCTCAGCAGCACTTCGAGCGTTCTCGACAAGGTCATGCCTGTTCCGTACATGACGCCCATGTTGGAGAAAAACAGATAAAAAACACGGGTCCGCTCGAGCCGAGAAAACACCGGTAAAAACCATTTCAGCCGGTCAATCGGCCCGCGCAGTGCGCTCAGACGCAAAGCCAAAGGCAGCAACACCAGCAGCGCCAAGAGCGGCAACGCCAGCCACAGCCAGTTGTCGCGCAGCCAGTTAGACGCGTCCAGCACAGCGCGTGTGTTGGGAGGCAACTGCGGCATCAAGGTGGCAAACAAGGTGGCCAGCTTGGGCAGCACATAGGCTACCCAAAACGCCGCCGCCAGCACCAGCAGCAACAAAGCAATCAGCGGGTACACCATAGAGCGCGCCAGCGTGCCGCGCAGCTGCACCACTTGCTCGTAGTGGCGCGCCACGGCGGCCAAGGCGGTGTCTAACCGGCCGGTCTCCTCGCCCACTTTGGCCAGGTTGATCACCATCGCCGGGAAGACTTTGCTGGCCTGCAGCGCCACGGACAGGGCGTCCCCGCGCTCAATGCGCAGCAGCACGGCACGGGCCACGCTGCGCACCCGCGGGCGCGGGGCCGACTCGGCCATGTCTTGCAACGCCATCCGCAAGCTGGCGCCGGCGCGCATGTACTCGGACAAAAAGTAGCAAAACTCGGCCGACAGCGCCGGGCCCAATTTGCCAAAGCGCAGGGCTTGCAGCCACAGCGGCAGTTCCACCGCTTTGTACAGCGTCAAGTTGCGCGAGCTCAGAGATGAGATCAACTCACCGAGATTTAAAAACTCAGCATCACCTTTGACGAAGTCGCCATTGGCCGTGACGGCTGAGTAGCGGTAACGTGCCATCAGCTGTGCCCTGCCTCAGCGCCCAGCACGCGCTGGAGTTCCGCGCGGTCGGTCTTGCCGTCTTGCAACAACACGTGGCCCAACTCGCGCATGCTGACCAAGCCTTTGCCAGCGGCTATGCGTCGCATTTCAGGCTCGCTGGCACCGCGGTTGATGGCTTCGCGCAAGTCGTCGTCAAGCATCAACACTTCACCCAGCGCCATGCGGCCCTGGTAACCTGTGTCAAAGCAGCGTGGGCAGCCCACGGCGCTGTATTCGCCCGGGGCATGGGGCACCGGTGTGCGGCAATGGGTGCACAGCTTGCGCACCAAGCGCTGCGCGATCACGCCATTGAGCGACGCTGACAGCATGTACGGCGCCACACCCAGGTCGCGCAAGCGCGTGACAGCGCCAATGGCGTCGTTGGTGTGCAAGGTGGCCGGCACCAAGTGGCCGGTCTGCGCTGCGCGCACGGCCATGGTGGCAGTCTCGGTGTCGCGAATCTCGCCCACCAGCATGACGTCCGGGTCTTGCCGCAGAAAGCCCCGAATGGCTGCGGCAAAGGTCATGCCGGCTTTCTCATTCATGGCCACCTGGCGAATCATCGGCACGTTGTACTCGACCGGGTCTTCGACCGTCATCACATTGTTTTCCAGCACATTGACATAGCGCAGGGCCGAGTACAAGGTGGTGGTTTTGCCGCTACCGGTCGGGCCGGTGGCCAGCACAATACCGTTCGGGGCGCTGAGCAATTGTTTGATCTGGCGTTGCTGCACTTCGTCAAAGCCGAGCAGCCCCAGCGGCAACACATCACCGCTGCCGGAGAGCACCCGCACCACCATGTTCTCGCCATGGGTGGTGGGCATGGACGAGACCCGCAGGTCAAACACTTCATTCAAAAAGTCGTAGCTGAAACTGCCGTCCAGAGGTCGCCGGGTTTCGGCGATGTCCATGCCCGCTTCAATCTTCAGCGCCGAGACAATGCGCGCATGCACCGACACCGGCAGAACGTGGCGCAAGCGCAGCACGCCGTCAATCCGGTAGTACACCAGCGAGGCAAATTCGGCCGGAGAAAAGTGCACGTCGGAGGCACCCATCTCCACCGCACCCCCCATCACCGAGCGGATCAGGCGCACGCCGTCAATTTGCGCGCCACCGGCGGACACTGTGCGCTCCACTTCAGAGGCGCTGGGGTTTTGCACAAAGTGGTAGGCCACCTGAATGGCCCTTGCCAGGGCGGCACGCGGCACCACCACCCAGACGATGTCGCCAGCCAGGTAGCGCGACAAATGGTTTTGCATGCGCTCGTCAAACGGGTCGGCAATGGCAACCGTGATGCGCTGCCCTTCACGGCGCAAAGGCAGCACGTGATGGCGATTGGCAAAGACGTAGGGCACTTGGCCCAGCAGCAAAGGATCGGGCGAACGGTGGTCCACCACCTCCAGCGCCAAGCCGCTGATGCCGGCCAGCGCTTCGGCCAAGTCGGTGTCACCTAAAAAACGCAGCTTGAGCAGCACCTCGGTGACCGGCATGCGCAATGCTGTTTGCACTTGGCGCACGTGGCCCAGTTGGGCGGCGGTCAGGCGCTTGTTGTCGCGCAGCCAAGCCAACAGGCGGCTGGCTTTGTCGGATTCGTTTAAAACTTGATCAACGCTCATTGGAAAGCTGTGGTTTTAAGCACAATGCTGGTCGAGAAAGTGGCCATGGGCTCACCCGGGCGCGACTGATCCCGCACGTGGTCAAAGCGGGTGCCTTCCAGCGCTCCCAGCTCAGCCAAGCGCAGCACCAACTGCTCGGCAGACTGCTTGGTCTGCGTGTAACTGCCGGCGATGGTGAAATCGACATTGACGACAAAACCATTCTTGGCCGATGCACCTGCCGTCTTAACGTTCGCTGGCTTGCCGTTCTCGGCCTTGGCCCGCGCAATGTCGATGCGTTTGAGCCGCACATTGGGCTGCGCCATGCGGCTCAAGCGGGCCAGCAACTGGTCCACCCGCATGCCGCCCGACAAGACGTCGTTCAAGTCCAAGGCGCTTTGCAATTCTTTGATGGCTGCCGCAGACGGCATGCTCGCTTGCACCTGTGCGTGGCGCGCTTCGAGCGGCGCGGCCATGGCCAAGCTGGAGACTTCTGTGCGTGCGGCAGAGGCCGCGGTTAACAAACCGACACCGCCTAGCGCCAAACCAAAGACCGCCGCCAGAGCGGCCACCGGCCGGCTCCAGGTCCATGCGCGGACTTGTTTGCCGTAGCCGTTCATCACCAAATTAGCCGCGCGGGGCACAAAGCCCAGGCCGTAAAGTTCCGGCGTGCGCAAGACGGTTTCAGTCGGCACACCGGTGAAAATTTTGCCCATGCGGTCGACCAGCGACTGCGAGCCATTGGTCGCCCAGGCATTGGTTGGCGCCCAGGGTCCGGCGCCCAAGTTGACGCGCAAGGCATGACCGGCGACAAACTCAACCGGTGCGCCTGCCACGGCACGTTCCACCACCGCGCGCCAATGGTCGAGCGCCATGAAGTTGTCGTGCTCGACGCGCTGGGCGCGATGCCACACCACGCGGGAACGGGAGACACCCAAACAAGTGAGCAAGCCTGCGCGGTACCACACCACCAAGACCGGCTCGGGGGTGACGCGGCCCACCAGGGCCGCCACAGCGCTTTCAGGGACAGCCAGACGCACCAACGGGCGTTCACGCACCGGCAGGCTTTCCATGGCCATCTCGGCGTCGTCTTCAAGGCACGCCACCACATACGCTTCGGCCTTGCCGTCGCGCACAGAGATCACTTCCGTCTGCAAGCGAAAACGGTCCGCAAAAATGCCGTCTTGCTCTAACTGACGACGGGCAACAAAAGGCACCAGCGCACGCTTGAAAACGTCCAGGGACATGCGTTGGCAAAAATTCATGGGCGACACAATCGCCACCCGCAAGGTGCTGCTGGCCACCGTGGCCAACTCGTCGACCGGGCAGACCCCTGCGGACAAGACCTTGCGGCCCCGCATGCGGGCAAACTCGGCTTGACGTGCACCGTCAAACACAGTCGCACGGTCAAGCACCACGTACAGTGATTCGAACATGCACAGGTCTTTCTAAACGAGAAAATTAACAGTTGGAGGCCACCCCTGTCACAGGGGTGGCTGTCCTTGAAGGCCTCTTAGTGACCCTTAAATTCAGACACGCTTAATACGATTAAGATCTTTGCACCAAGGAAAAGATGTTCAGCGTTGACTTTCAAGCGCTGCAACTCGCCTGATAAATCAGACTCACCGCAGCACCTAAGTTAAGCTCCTAAGTTGGACCGACAGGTGCCACATAAATACCACCCGTCGCCGCTGGTACGCGATCGTAGAAATAGACGATGCTGACCATCGAATCGCGCATCTTCTCCCCGGCAACGCCACTGGTGAGGTCCCAAGTAGCGTTGTAGCTTCCGTCGGAACCCGTGCGAACCAACTGGCGAACACGACCCCGATTGGCCACAGCATCCGACCCATTGATGGCAGTCGCCACCGAACGAGCCATCCACTGCGGCACGTTGTGTACAACGATGGCGTTGTAGGTGGCGGTTGCCGACATGTCGCTTTGATCCTGCACCGAACCTAGGAACATGAAGTCCTCGTTCACGGTCTTGGCAAAAATACGATTCGGCACACTGTCGCTGACCATGCCGGCCAACTTCAGGTCGTTGATCCACGTATTGGCCTGCAATGGGGCCGTGATGTCTGTATTCGTCAGCGTGGCAGAACCACCCGATGACAAAGAACCCATTTGCAAGCAGCCAAAGTCAGCGGCCGCTATAGTGGTTGAAGTGCCATACGTGGGCTGTGTCGTGGTGTAGTTGTACTTTGCAGCACGCGCAGTATTGTCAATGTCGGTGCGCAAGGTGGCGTCCGCTGCAAAGTCAACCACGCCGTCAGAATCACAGTCACCCGGCATACGGCCTTTGGCCAACGCGTACTTTTGCACGATAGCTTCGGTGTTTTTCAGGTCTTGCACCAGCTTTTGCGCCTTGGCCACATCCACCATCTCTTGGCCCTTGACCACAGCCCCAAACAACAAGCCAACGACGACCAGCACCACCGACAACTCCACCAAGGTGAAGCCGGCTTGACGCCGTTTTAAATTGATTTTTTTCATCATGAATTCCTAGCAATGAAATTAGTTGGTGGCCGGGATGCGGTCAAAGTAATACACCACCGAGACCATGGCGTCGCGCATTGAGTCTGCAGTGCCGTTAACTGTGCTCCACAGCGGCTCATATGTTGCATTCGTTGGTGACGCAGAGCGCACCAATTGACGGACACGACCGCGGTTGGAATTGGCGTCTGTGCCGTTGATGGCGGTGGCCACTTGGCGTGCCATCCACTGCGGCACGTTCTGAACAACGATGGCGTTGTATTGCGCATCCGTCGAGGTCAGTGACGCCGTCCCCTCGGTCACGCTGCCAACAAACAGAAAGTCTTCATTCACTTGCTTGGCAAAAGTACGGTTAGGCACACTGTCACTGACCAAACCAGCCAGTTTCAAATCATTCAGCCAGTTATTGGCGCCAATTTGGGTGTTAGCGGTGGTGTAGGCCGTGCCATTAATTTGAGCGCAGCCCTCATTCTCAGTCGAAACAGTCGCAGCGCTTGCATAGGTTTTTTGCGAGGTGGAATAGTCGTACAAATCGGCGCGGGTGGTGTTTCCTGTATCTGCACGATTGACTTGGTCGACAGCGAAGTCAATCAAGCCATCAGCATCGCAGTCACCCGGCATGCGGGACTTGATCTGCACGAATTTTTGAATCAGTGCTTCAGTGCTCTTGATGTCGTTGATGAGCTTTTGCGATTTGGCGCTATCGACAACTTCTTGCCCTTTCACCACAGCCGCAAACAACAAGCCAACCACGACCAGCACCACCGACAACTCCACCAGCGTGAAACCAGCTTGACGGCGTTTGATATTGAAATGTTTCATCATGAATTCCTTGTACTGTGATCAGTCGGTGTTGGTGGCAGGAATGCGGTCAAAGAAGTAAACGACCGAGACCATGGCGTCGCGCATCACATTTGAAGTGCTTTCGACATCACTCCACAAAGGCACGTACGAACCATCAGCACCATTCCGCACCAATTGACGCACGCGACTCCGGTTGGAATTGGCATCCGTGCCATTGATGGCGGTGGCCACTTGGCGCGCCATCCACTGCGGCACGTTTTGCACAATGATGGCGTTGTATTTCGCAGCGTTAGGCGAAGCACCGCTAGCGTCCGTCACACTGCCGACAAACAGGAAGTCTTCATTGACTTGCTTGGCAAAAGTACGGTTTGGCACACTGTCGCTGACCAAACCAGCCAACTTCAAGTCATTGATCCAATTGTTCGCACCTATGTCGTCGACAGTACCGACTGAATAAGGAGCACCATTTTCTTGGGCGCAACCCATGTGCACCGTTGAAATCTCAGCGCCGACCCCAGCCGTCGCATAGGTTTTTTGCGAAGTGGTGTAGTCATACAAGTTGGCACGGCCGCTGTTGCCCGTGTCCAGACGATCTACTTTGTCAGCCGGGAAATCAATCACGCCATCAGAGTCACAGTCACCGGGCATGCGGGACTTGATTTGCGCGTATTTTTGAATCAAAGCTTCAGTACTCTTGATGTCGTTGATGAGTTTTTGCGACTTGGCGCTGTCGACCACTTCCTGGCCTTTGACGACGGCCGCAAAGAGCAGACCGACAACGACCAGCACAACCGACAACTCCACCAATGTAAAGCCGCGTTGTTGGCGCGTACTCGTTAATTTTTTCATGATGACCTACCCCAAAAGATGTTGAAAATAAAAATAAAGAACACAAAAAGAAACACGCCCAACCCAACAACAAATTGTCATTTACAAAAATATTAAATTGTATTTATTGAATTTATCGTTAATAACATTCTAAACACGATTTTTTACATTTAATGACAAATTAGTTTTGTATCGTCGTTTTTTACAAGTTGTGGTTGAAGGACAACTGCAAACCCAGACTTGAAACGCCTTTTGCCAAGGCCGGGGTGCCCACATGGGCCGCAAAAGCTTGCAGCCGCAAGCCGCCCGGCAGTGTCCAGTTGACGCCCAGGCCCGTGCTCCAAGCGCGGGCGCCGGGATCGGTGACGCGGCCTTGGTCGACAAACACAAACCCGTCTAGTACTTGTGTACTTTGACTACTTTCTGATGAAATTTGCCATTCACGGTGCAGTTCCAGCGACGTGGTGCTGCCGCCCGTGCCGTTCAGGCTGCCCGCCGCATAGCCGCGCAAGGTGCTGACCCCGCCCAGCAAGTAACGCTCACTGGCCGGCAGCCCACTGGGCGCCACCCGCGCGCTGACGTTCAGCCGCAGGTAGGCATTGGCCGTGACCGAGGCCAAGGCCGTCACGCTGGCGTCGGTGTAGCTTTCTCTCAATGGCGGCACACTGCCGTTCACCGCCAGTTTGTTTTGCCACTGCAGCCAGGTCTGCCCCAGCGACCAACTGGCCCGCCAGCCGTTGGCTTCTACATCCCCTTGCAGGGCGATGTTTTCATGAACGACCCGGGTCGCGCTGGACGGCTCACCGCCCGTCAAGGCACTGGCATGCGATTGGTTCAGGCTGCCCAGCAGGCGAATGAGTTGCCGGTCGGTCAGCAGCAGCGGGTAGGCCACGTCCAAAGATTCCGTACGCGCATCAGCGGCGTATGTCAAGCCTTGGGTGCCGGCCAAGATGTAACTGATTCTGTTGTGCGCTTCTGAGACCCCCACGCGCAGCCCGTCGTTGCCCACCGGAATGTCGTAGGCCACGCGTCCCGTCAAAATCGCCTGGGTGTTGATGGCGTAGACATCCAAGCGGTCACCCTCGATGACGCTGGACAAGCGCCGGAAAGAGCCGGTCACCTGCTGCGCACCGGTGGCCGGATTGCCAAAATTGTCAGCCAATAAGCGGAACTGATGGCGCGGTTGTTCTTGCAGGTCGACCAACACGTCGGTGCGCCCGAACTCACTGCCCGGGCGCAGGGTGAGGTTGACCTGCGCGTCATTGGTGGCGTTGAAGCGCCGCACCGAGCGGCTCAGAACGCTGGTGTCGGCCAGTTGCCCTACGGGCACCTTGAGCCGGTCCAAGACGTAGGCCGAGCTCAGGCTGGTCTGGCCTTTGAGCTCAACGTTGCCGAGCTTGCCTTCAACCAGCAAAACACGCACTTCACCGTCTTGCAATTCCTGCGGCGGCAGCAGCGCCTCGGCCGTGCTGACGCCTTTTTGCAGGTACAGGGCATTGACCTGCGCAACCAAGCTGCGCAGTTGCGTCATGCTGACGCTTTGCCCGATCAAGGGCTGGGCCAAGGCCGTCAGCGCCTGTTCGCTGAGAATCTCAGACGGGCTGAAGACGATGCTGCGCAGGGTGAACTGAACGCCATCCGGCGCAGCAGCCTCGGCCTTGGCGGCGGGCGCCTCGGGCAGGTCGATGGCGCGCGGGCGCAGGGCGCGTTCGGCCTGGTCGGTGTCGCGCCGCAAGGTTGAGATCGGGTCCGGCACCGTCTGAGCCAGAGCGCCCGATGTGATCAACAGAAAAATAGACGTTAACGCGCAGAAAGCCCCCCGCGCGCGCTGAGCGTTTGACATTGAATTCACCATGAAGCGTTACTCACCTTTTAAAGCTTTGGCTTGATTAACCTTTGGCTTTCGCCAGTGTGGCCACCGTGGGTGCAGCTGGGGCGGGTACGACAGGGACAGCGGCCACCGCCCCACGGACCAGCTTGAGGCTGGCACCAGTCCCGGAGGTGCTGGCAAACATGCTCGTGGCACTGGTTGCATTCAGCGCAGCGGTCAGGTCATAAATGCCGGTGGTTCCCACCAGTGCGAGCTGGCTGGCACTGAGGTTGGTCGCGGTGGCCGTCACGCTGGCGGTGCTCTTGAGTGACAAAACCCCAGACAAGCTCAAGCCCACCGTGCCGCCGATGGACAGACTCGACGCATCCCACAGCGCCAGACTGCTGCCCGCGCCCCAGAGCTTGCCGATGCTGTTGGCGTAGGTGTTAAGGGTGTAAATACCGCCTACGGTTTTGAGCGCTCCGGTTGCCCCTAGCTGCAGCGAGCCCGCCTTGATGGCGGCGGTCTGGTTCACCACACTGCTGCCGGCCGTGACCAGCGTCAGCTGATTGGTGACACTGAGCGCGCCCAACGTCAAACCACCGTCATCGCGCAGGCTGAGCGCGCCGGCACTGCCGCTGACCGTACCCAAAGTGTTGCTAAAGCTGTTCAAGCGGAAGTCGCCCGTGGCCGCCGCACTGGCCAGCTTGAGCGTGGGCGCGGTGATGGCCGCCGTCTGCGTCACCACCCCATTGCTTTGCAGCGTCAGGGCGGTGGCGTTCAAGGCTGCCACTTGGAAGCCCGTGTTGTCTAAAAGATTGATGGCAGCTGCCGTCCCCACGTTGCTGAGTGTCCCGACATTGTTGTTCAAGCTGCCCAGCTGAAACTGACCCGTGCCGCGCAGCGTCAAGGTGCTCGAGGCTGTCCCGGTGAGCGCGCCCACTTGCGACACCATGCCGGTGCTGGACAAGTCCAGTGTCGTGAAACCCAGCGCGCCCACCGCATAGTTGGCCAGGCCCTTGTACGTCACGGTGGTGGTTGCGCCTTTCAGCGTGCCCACCACATTGCTGTAGCCACCGAACTGGTAATTGGCGTTGGTCCCGTTGAGGTCCAACTGGCTGGCCGTGATGGCCGCTGACTGGGTGACATTGCCGGTTGATTGCAACCACAAGGTGCCAGTCACACTGGCGCTGCTGAGGTTGAATCCGTTGTCGTCGCGCAGGCGAAGGTTGCCTGTGCTGGCCACCAAGTTGGTGATGAGGTTGTTGCTCAGGGACAAGTCGTAAGAACCACTCACCCCTTGCAGCGTCAGCGTCGGCGTGACCACCGTGGTGCCCGCCACCTGCGCCAAAGAACCCGTCGTCGACAGCGTGATGCCGTTGCTGGCCACCAGTGCGCCGAGTGCACCCAAGCGGTCGCTGCGGTAGCTCAGCGTGTTCAAGCCGAGCGCGCCGGTGCCGGTCTGCAGCTTGGCGACGTTCTGGCTGGTGACGTTGTCGACGGTGCCGAGCAAGTTGAAACTGCCCGGTCCGTTGAGCGTGAGCAGCGGCGTGGTCAGCGGTGAAGCTGCCGACACGGTGGCCACACCCGTCGCGGTGACGCCCGTGCCCACCGTCAAGCTGAGCGAGCTCAAGCCCGTCAGGTCGGACAAGCTGTAAGCGCTGTTGCTGGCGAACACCAAGCCGCTGACCTTGCCGGTCAAGCTGCCCGGGGTGCTGCCAACGATCAAGCGATTCGTACCCAGACCCAAGTTAAAGACCGCGTTGTCGCCAAACAAGTTCAAGCTGCCGGCCACGATGGCCTGGTCTTGCGTCACCGTCGGGGCGGTGACGATCTTCACGCCCAGCATCGGTGCTGCGGTGAGGTACACGCCGCCGCTGGCGGTGATGCCACTGAGCGTGCTGCTGGCAAGGCCCATGGTTGGGAACTTGGTGACGCTGGTGATGGCGTAGCCGTCTAAGTCGCGCAGCGTCAAGCTGCCAACATTCGCTGCCAATTTGCTGAACTGGTTGCCCGGTTGCCACAAACTAAACGCCGCCGTGCTGCCCGACAGCGACAGTGCGTTGGCTTGAAAGGCCTGCATTTGCGTCACCGTGGACGGATTGCCCGTGGCGATCAGCGACAAAGTGCCGGTCTCGGTGACCTTGCCGTCGAGCGCCAAGTCGCGACCTGCCTGCAAGCTCAGGTGGTGGCTGGTGCTGGTGCCGCCCGTGATGGAGCCGACCACGCGTAGACCCGCCAGCGACGTCACTTCAATGTCGCCCTTGCCGCTGATCGTACCGACGCGCAACTCATGGGTGGTGTCCGTCGCATCGGTGTCACGGGTCAGGTAGATGCCCATGTTGGCAGCGCTGGCCGTGGCGTTGACCACGCCGCCGGTGGTACTGGTGTCGACCGTCGCCACAGCCAGCGGGTTCAGGGCCGTGCCAATCGTGCCGGCACTGGAGATCAGCGTGATATTGGCCGCTTTGACGGCCAAAGGACTGGCCCCGCGCGCATCCCGAATGCCCGAAGCAGCGGTCAGGAACACATTGCTGGGTGAGTAGACCTCGGCCACGTTCATCGTATTCAACGCCGACTGCGTGATGTACATATTCCCGGCCGAACGGGCGGTCAGCGTGCCGGCCCCTAAGTTAACCAGCAGCGGCGCGTCAGCCGTGCCAATGACACCGTTGGCGGCTTCCAAAATCGCGCCCCGGCCGCTGATGGCCACGACACCACTGCCGGCCACGTTGTAGATGTTGTTGAGCGAAGTCACGCGGATGTTGCCATCGCCCGTGGTCACACCGCTGGTGACGGACTTGATGTTGATCGAGTTGTCCAATGAGCTCAGGTACACAAAACCATTGGCCTGCGCCGTCAGCTGCGAGGACTTGGTGTTGAGCGCGGAATTCTGATTCACCGCGATCTTGTTGTAGCCACCACTGCTCGGCAAGTTCATGGCCGTGTAGCTGGCCAGTTCTGTGGTCTCGCTGCCGGTCAAGGTGCCGCCGGCGTTCTTCTTGGCCTGCAGCGTGTTGCGGGTTGAAATGGCGGTGCTCAGCGCCACCGAGCCGGTGCCCAGCAAGACGTTGGACGAGTTGAAGTACTGGAAAGAAACGTCCTTGCTCTCAGCTGCCGTCAAGGCCACCTTCTGGTCGTCGCTCATCGGCGTTCTCGGGTCAATGATTATTTGACCGTCGTAACGCCCGATGGTGCCCGACGCCTTGAGCGTCACCGCCAAATTGCTGCTGATGTTGTTCTCTTTGATCAGCGTGATGGTGTTGGTGTTTTCCTTGAACAGCAACCCTTTGGGCATGGAGGTCGCCAGTTGCGCATCCGTCCAAGACGAACCCGAAGACAGGTCGGTGGTTTCTTGCGCTGTCAGGACGTAGCTGTAACTCGGGTTGAAAGTCGCGTCCGCGCTGGTGGCAACAAGGCGAGCATGGGTGGTCTGGTAGTCAGTGGTCTTCTGGCTGTTGTAGGCCGCGATCTTGGCGCTGGTGTCCAGGCCCAAGGCCGTGATTTCTGACGCGCTGGCGCTGTAATGGAAGTCCGGGTTGTAGGCGGCGGTGCCGCGCATGGCCCAGTAGTCTTTGTAAGCCTGGTTGTTGCGGATTTTGACAGCGTCAAGCTGCACTTGCAGCGCGGCAGCGTTGGCCGCCGGGTCAGCCGAACGCAGCGACATTTTGTTCCAGGCGCCGAGCAATTCGTCATAGGTGCGCTGGTCGCGCACCGCTGTGTGGTTGCCGTCATACAGAGAACCGGCAGCAGCCTCAATCGTCACGTTGCCACTGCTGGACTCGACCGTGTTGAGCCACAAGTTGCCGGTGGTCTGCTTGATGTTGATGTCTTGTGCCGCCTTCGCCGAGAGGCCCCCCAAATAACTGTCGTCACGGGTTTTGATGGTCAGCGCCGTGCCGGCACTACCGATGGTGCCGACCGTCGAGTTCAGATCGATCTTGGCACCTTCTACGTTGACAACGCCAGCAGCCTGGGTCATGCCAATGATGCCGTTGTAGGCCTTCACCGTGACATGCCCGCCATTGGCCACCGGCGTGACAATTTTGCCGACCAGTAAATCAGCCGTGCCCGTGCTGTTCACCACGATGTCGCCCCTGCCGGTCGTTGCATTCAAACCGATGCCCCCCGCCGTGTTCAAGATCTGGACGTTGATGGGTCCCGCATCTGTGCCAATACCGTTGGCGCTGACCAGCGAAATCGAATCCGCCGTGATCTGTGCTGCCGCAGCGGTCTGCGTGATGCTGCCGCCAGTGCTGGTCAGATTGACGGCACCAAACTTGTTGGTGATGGCACCGGCAATGTTGATGTCACCCGTCAGGCTGGTCACATTCAGCAAACCTTTGTCATAGCCAATGAAGCTGATGGGGATGGCGCGGTCGGCCCGCACACTGGTGGTGAAGTAATCTCTCTGGCCTTGAACCCAGTCTTCAGTCCGGTAGTTGGTGCGCTTGAAGCACAAGAAGCCGCATTTGTGCCAATCACGTGAACCGGTCATGGTCGCCTCGGCGGTGGTAACCGAACGCCAAGTGACATTGAAATCCAGAACGGGAGGCGTCGGCGGTGTCAGACGGAAAAACTTGGACATGAACCAGCGGTTTGTAAGACTTGGTTCCGATGCTGTCACGTGACTTGGCAGCGGTGCAGTCACGTACTCCGCTTCCAGCAGCGGGATCGGCGGTTGCGTTGGATCACCGCTGATGACCGTGTCGTTGGCTCTGGACTTGTCCCAACCGCCGCTCGCGCCCCACAGGTAAGAACTGCTTTCCCAGTAATAGTGCGTTTTGATCGACTTAGAAAAGCCCGACAACCAAGAGTAAGTCGTGCCGGCAAACGGGTTGTAATTAAAAGCGGTGGGCGATGCTGACGACGTGGAGCTGTCGACAGCTCCACGTCGGCCTTTGGTGGTGACTGACGTGTAGGTCGCTACACCCGCGGCGTCTCTGGTGCTGGATATGGTGGTCACCGCATTGACGGTTTTATCGTCCACCAAATAGGTCTTGCCCAGATCGGTGATGACCACTTTGCCAGAGACGTTGCCCGCGTCAAGACCCAGAATATCGATCGCCCTGTTGGTGTTGTTGGTCACCGCAATACGCCCGTGACCGTCCATCACCTTGATCTGGCCGCCAGCGGTGTTCATGATGTAGCCGACCAGATTGACGCTACCACCAGTCGCTGCGATGGGCGCCACTTCAATGCGGTCGGTCGCTGCGTTGTAATAGGTGTTGGGGATACCGGCAGAGAGGTTGCCGGCGATCGAGAAACGGCTGGTACCGCCGTAACGCAAGTAATTGACCCGCTGGGTGTCCATGAGGGCGTTTTGCGCCGCTGACAGGGTCACGTTCCAGTCTGGCTGCCCCGACTGAACGGTGCCGTTGATATTGAGGTATTTGGCGCTCAAGAAAACAGCACCGCTGGCAAAAATACCACCCGTGCCTGGGTGGTAACAGCTGGTGTTGAGGCTGGTGATGGGGTTAGACGACGTGCCGAGCACGTCGCCTGAGGCACAGACGTTGCCGTTCAGGCCTGCAGCCGCCACACGGGTCTTGTCGTCAGCCGTGAAGGTGCCTAGGTACAAGGATTTAGGATCCCCGCCGATGGAATAAAACGCGCTCGGCGAGTCCAAAAAGACTTCACGACCCGAGCTCACATTGGTAGTTGCTCCCTCGATCAGGGGCGTGTACCCGGCGACGTCCGGGGCGATGATGACGCTGCCGTTGGTGTTGCTCACATTGACAGCGCCCAAGCGGTTGTAAAGGTGGCCGGCGACACGGATGTCCGGAGCGCGGCCACGGTCGTCGTACAGCGGATCGGCCGCTAGTTTTGCAGTGGCATCAGCGTCTGAAGTGGCCGCCGGCAGCACAGCAGGCGTCCAGGTGGATGACAAGTTGATGATTGGCTGGACACTGCCGGCCGCCACCGTCGGGTCAATGCTCTCCATCTTGCCAAAGGCGGCGACCGGGGTGCCGGTGCGGGGGTTGAGTGCTGCAATGTCGGCATTGGTGCGGACATTCGCCCCGTTGTACTTGATGAAGCCGCCGGTGCTGTCAACGATCAAGTCTTTGACACGCAACTGGTACGGGCTGTTGTTGATGATCGTGATCTCGTTGTCGGCATTGGCAATCAAAGAGCCGGTGCCGCCAAATCGATTGGCGGCCACCACGATATTGCCCGACCTGGCGTAGACGTCGTTGAGCGTGATGTAGTTGGCTGGCACGCTGTCACGGGCCGTCACATAGGTGCTGCCGTCCGGTCTGGTCTGGGTATCAGCAAAGCCCCCAGCGAGCAACTGGGTTTCGTAATACTCGATCAAGGCGCCAATCTGGGCGTTGTCACCATACTGACTGCGCTGAGCATAGAGCTTGTTCAAGTAGGCGACCCCATTGCCCACCAAATCTTCGACCGATTTGGTGTAGCTGATGTTGCCCACTTTGGTCGCGGTCACCACATTGCCATTTTCATCAAAGGTAATGCGCTGAATGTTGTTAGCGCCCGCCTCGATCGTGCCGCCATTCAGCCGGGCAACGCCAGTGACGTTGTTGCGCGATGCGTTACCACCGTTCAGCTCCAGATTGAGGTCAACACCAAAGGCATCTCCAACGGCCTTCAAGGCCTCGGTGTAGAGATCTTTTCCAGTGCCCTTGGCTTTGGTGATGTGTGTGCCTTCCTCGGTGGTCAGGTAGACCGTGCCGGCGGTGCGCACACTGCTGGCATTGATGGTGATGTTGTTGTTGACGTCCACGGCCGAGGTCGGATTAGGCGTGGCACTGATCGGGAAGGCGGTCTTGTTGTACAAGTCCACCGTCGAGTTGGCGTTGGCGACATTGGTCCGGCCGCTGCTGTCCACGCCGGCCAAAAATGACACGTAGTCTGTGCCCGTGATGGTCGAGCCCGTGCCAATGGTGACGTTGTTGGTATTCGCAATGATGGCGTTGGCATCACCCGCGGCCGCAGCGGCCAGACCATACGTGCTGGTGCTGGTAGAAGTGTTCAAGTTGCTTTGGCTGAGGGCCGAAAAGGTGATGTTGCCCAGGACATCCACACTTGAATTGCTGCCCATCGAAGCCGTCGCCAACAGACCGCCCACGCTGCTGTCGCCGGTCGCATGGATGTTGGCCTCGCCGCCAGCACCGACGATCAGACCAGCCGCAATCAACTTGACCGCTGCCGAGGCATCGACGTTGTTACGTGCCGCCACATTGAAAGTGCCGGGGTCGGCATAGGTGCCGGTGACGGTGACGTGGGCGTTATTGCCAATTTGCGCCAGACTGCTCAGGCCCGTGATATTGGTGTTGCTGAGCGCCGCTGCCGCGCCCACCACACCGCCTGATCCAGCGGAGACATCAGAATCCTGCGAGGGCTTGACGACCGCATTGCGAGCCGTGATCTCTAGCGCGTGCGTGCTCAGGTTCGACGCGTCACCCAAGGCGCTCGACACGCTGTTGTTGATGGTGTGCGTCACACTGCCGCCTGCAGCGCCGACCAGGGAGGCTTGGAGCGAATCGACGTGGCCCGTGACGTTCGCGGTGTCATCGGCACTGACGCTGATGGCGCCAGCAGTCGCCACCGTCCCGGCATTGCCGTAGGTGAGCTGGGTGCTGGTGGTGCGGCTGGTGTCGGTCAATGCGACGGCCGCTGCCCCGGCGATCACGCCGCCGCTGCCAGCCGTGGCATTGGCTTCTGCAAATTCCTGGCCGGAGGTACTGATATTCAGCGCGCCGCCAACGCTACCGGTGATACCACTGACGCCGCCGGCATCCGTGCGCAAGGTTCCGCCCACGGTGACATGCGACACCGCAGCACCAACTGCCACAAACCCACCCTGAACTGCAATCGAGGTGGCCGTGCCTGACAAGGTGTCCGCCGCGCTGATGTTCACGTCACCGGTGATGTTGAAGACGCTGCCGCCGCCGACCTGCGTCAGCACATCACCACCCACATTGGTTTGACTGACGACCGCATTGGCCCCAAACAGCAAGCCGCCACCGGCAGCCGTTGAATAGCTCACAGCCGAACCGTCGGACGCTGAAGACAGGTTGAGTCCAGCCGCTGTCACTGACGCGTTGCTGCCCAATTTGGCCGTGACATTGGCATCGAGCGATGCGGTCGAGGTCGACACGCCGACAGTGCCCAAAATGGCTACCGCAGCAGCAATCGATTGGGCACGCGCATCGGCTGAGTCGCTGGCCGACACGCTGACCATTTGGCCTGTGCTGTTGACGGTGGCGGAGTCATTGATGCGTGCAGTGACATTCCCGCTGGAAGTGGCATGGGCATCGGCACCGGCACCAGCAATGATGCCCGCCGCGCTGGCCACCGTGTTGGCGGCAGTATCTCCACTGCGGGACGCTGTGATGTTGACCGCACCCGAGGTACTGATGGAGCCACCGATTTCGGCAATAACCGTGCCGGTATTGGTGGCATCAGCCCGCGCCACACCAACCGCGCCGGAGCCGACCGCTGCGCCGTAAGCTTCAGACTTGACAGAAGCACTGTCGCTGGCCGTCACGTTGACGCTACTGGCCGTGACCGTGCCGGCCAGACCCGCATGCACCTGCGTGTTGTTGGTGGCAATGCCCACCGCCGCGCCAATGCCGACAAAGCCGGCACCGCCGGCGAAGGTGATCACGCGGTTGGCCTTGTCGCGTGTGGTGCCGCTGTTTTTGTCGTCAGAGCTCGCTTGAACCGTGACGGCGTTGCTGCCCTGGCTAACGGCCGTGCCGCTGACAGAGGCCTCGATGGCTGAGCCGTAGCTGGTGACGGCCACTGCCGCACCGACACCCGCACCAAAATACCCACCAGCCACGCCACCGGCCATGTTGAGAGTGTCCACATGCTGGGCCGCCGTGACGCTCAGTCCACCCGAGGTCACGCTACCACCCGTGATGGTGGCTGTCGTGGCGTCAGCCGCACCCGCGTTGACCTTGGTCTGCGTCTGGTAACTGGCCGCTGCATTAGAGCTGGTGGTCTCACCACTGCTCATCGCACCATTGGTGTTACCCGTGCGGTCCGCGGTGGTCACGCTGTTGACGTTGCCCAAGGTGCCGCTGGTGTCGCTGTTGGTTTCACTGTTGGGTGCTTGGCCCAAGGCGATCACACCCACGGAGGCGCTCACGCCGACCAGCGCGCCGGCACTGGCGGTCATGGTGTAAAGCTGCAAGTCCGCATCGCGCGTAGCGGTGACGGCCACCGAACCGCTGGCTTTGAGTGTGCTGTTGATGACCTTGGCATCGGTTCGGCTGCTGGCCACCAAGACATTGGCGGCGACACCGACGCCGACCGCACCAAAGGCCGATGAGCCGCCTTTGTCGCTGACCGTCATGGCGTCGCTGGTAGCCACCGTGACTGTTGTGGCGTTGACCGTCTGCGTGACGTTTTCTAAGCGCGCTTCGGTGGTGTTGCTCAGCAATGCCACGCCGGCCATGATGCCGACGCCGACAGCGCCAGCGCCGGCGTTGACCACGGTTTGATCGAGGCTGGTCATGGTGCTGGCGTTGACGCCCAGCGCGCCAGTCACTGTGAGGGTGCTGTCTTCTACGTAGGCTTTGACCGTGCTGTCAGAAATCGCCACGCCGACACTGCCACCAATGCCGACCGCACCGACACCCAGGCTGCCGGAGATCACATGCAGCAAGTTGTCACCGCGTGCGGTGACGCTCAAAGAAGCTGCGGTCAGCGTGTTGTTGTCAATGTAGGCCTTGGTTTCGGCGTTGGAGCGAGCGACCGAGCTGGTGGCTGAGACGCCGGCAAAAGCACCCCCAGCGACACCGGCGCTGAGAACAGCTTGCGCCTGCGTGCTGCGGGCATTGACCGCCACAGCACCGCTGCTGGCCGTGGTGCTGCCGCCGTTGATATAGGCACTGGTGCTGCGCGACATCAACGCGGTGTTCAGCGCGCCATTGCCGGCACCCCCGCCGCCAATAGAGGCGCCGGTGGCAAAGTCTGCCACCAGGGCGTTGTCAGCCGCACGAACATCGACATCTTTCCCAGAAGTGGTGCGCGCACCGTCGATATAAGCCTTGGTGCTACCGGCCACTTGGTCAACGTTGATGACAATCCCCGCAGTCACACCCGCGGATCCAGCCAGGTTGACGCCGACGGTGCCGACACGCTCAATCGACGCAGCGTTGACCACTACGCCACGCGCATTGCGCGTGGCGTAAGCCGTGTCGGCAAAGACCGCACGACTGACACCGGTGATGCCGGACAAATCAGGCGTGCTCTGCAGCGTGGCGTCTTTTTCGGTGATGTAGCTGGCGTCGTTGGCGTTGGCCGTGACTTGGGTGCCGGCCCCGGAAATATGCGCATCGGTGGTGCCCTTCAAGGTGTTGACCACGCTGACCGCACCAATGCCCACCGCGCCGACGCCCACACCGAGGGCGCCACCTGACGCTTCAATCAAGTCGTCCGCAAAGGCGAGCACGCCGACGTTGTTGTAGGCCGTGACCGTGGCATTCGAATCGATGAAGGCGCTGGTGTTGCTGGTCAGTTTATTGACCACCACCGAACCGGCTGCGGCCGCCGCACCGCCCGCCACACCGACGCCAACCGTCTTGATGACGTCCGTGCTACTGGCACTGAGCAGCACCGAGCCGAGCGTAGAGGTCACCGTGGTGCCGGACACCCCCGCCTCGGTGCTGGTGTCGAGTTGGTTCACGCCGATGCTGGCGGCAACACTCACCGCCCCGGAAAGCGCGCCGGTGACCGCATAAGTATGGATGTCGGACTCGTTGATGGCGCTAACCGATACATCGCCCGTTGTGGCTGTCGCAGAACCACCGACCATCGTCGCGCTGGCCGTATTTCCCAAGAGGGATACTGCGACACCGGCACCTACAC
>JABMMH010000086.1 GCA_013205645.1 Polaromonas sp.
CAGCTGTTTTACGGCCCGATGGGCGACCGCTTGGGCAAGTTCCGCATCGTCACCTACGCGACGATAGGTTGCAGCTTGGCCAGTTTGTTGGCGGTGTTTGCAGGCACTCTGGACGCGTTGGTGCTGGCCCGCGTTGCCATGGGTTTGTGCGCGGCCGCCATCATCCCGCTGTCGATGGCCTGGATTGGTGACGCCGTGCCGTTCGAGCAGCGCCAAGAAGTCCTGGCCAAAGTCGGGCTCGGCACCACGCTGGGCTTGGTCGGCGGTCAATTAATGGGCGGCCTGCTGACCGACACCTTGGGCTGGCGTTGGGCTTTTGGGGTGCTGGCGTTGCTGTTTGCGGTGGTTGGCGGCTTGATGTACGGCGACTACAAACGGCAAACGGCGCCTGTCGCACCGAGCCAAGATGCACCCAGCAGGCCGTCATTCGTTGGCCAGGCTTGGCGCATCGTGACCGAGCCATGGGCCCGCTACATCCTCTTGATCGCCATGGTGGAAGGCGCTTGCGGCTTCGGTGTGCTGGCCATCATTGCTTCGCACCTGCACCGCGAACTGGCGCTGTCACTCACCGCGTCGGGCGCCATCGTGGCGATGTTCGGCATCGGCGGCGTGCTTTACATGGCGCTGGCCCGGCATTTGATTCGCCGCTTTGGAGAAACCGGCTTGGCGCAATGGGGCGGCAGTTTGATGGGCGTGTCGTTTTTAGTGCTGGGTTTTGCCACTTGGTGGCCCTTGACGCCGCTGGTTTGCCTGATTGCCGGCTTCGGCTTTTTCATGTTTCACAACACCATGCAGCTACACGCCACGCAAATGGCACCGACCGCCCGCGGCACAGCGGTATCGCTGTTTGCATCTTGCCTTTTTATCGGTCAGGCAGCGGGCGTTTTACTGGCCGCCAATCTGATCTTGTTAGTGGGGTCTGGCGCGGTGATTGCGCTGGGCGGCGGCGGCATCATGGCACTGGGTTTCATTCTGGCCAGAGGCTTGCGCCGTCGCGCCCTTAAAACTGATACTGCCCTGTGACCACCTGCCCCACTTTGAGCAACTGATCCACGCCTTCGAGGGTGATGGTGTTCATGCCAAAAGACAGCGCGCCTTTCAGCCGCGCGTCTTGCCGGTAGGTCTGCAACATGTCGTTCACCACCGGTGTGCTGCTGGCGCTCAGCGGATCGATGTTGACGATAGGGCAGCGCGGACACGGCTTGACTGGCTGCAAGCGCACCGTGCCTTCCCCTGTGACGATCTCCAACTTTTGCAAGCGGTCTTCGTCGTGCGCTGACATCAAGTCCACCGCACCGGGGGCATCCCCCAACACAATATTTGGCCGAAAGCGCGCCATGCTCACGGCTTCTTGGCGGGCCGCACGCAGCTTGTCGTTCAGGCCATTGAGTGAGGCTTCGCTGGTAACCAGCAGCGGATAACCGTCGCTGAATTGGTTCAGCGCTTCAACCCCGCCCGTCCAGTCCAGACTGGAAGCGCGCTTGTGCTCTGGGTCAAAACGGACCAGCCTTGCTTTAACGCCCAGAAAATCACTAAACCATTGCGCCGCTGTCGCGCCCATGTCGTAGGCCGCCACGTCTTGGCCCCAAACGCTGGAACGCACAGCCGCTTCAACCTTGTCAATCGCCAGATGCAGAGCCAGCATGCCGGGCGCGCGCAGCACGATGTCGTCGGTGCGCAGCTGCGGCTGAATCAGCGCCATGCGCGGCAATTCACGCTGCGTCAAAAAGGCGTTGTTCTCGTCGACCACCATCCAGGCGCGGTCTAAGTCCAAACCAGTTTCGGTCAGATAAGCCTCTTTAACAGCCACGCCGGCGCAGGACTTGACGGGGTAAACGTACAACTGCGCGATGACGGCGCTGAAGTCAGGTGCGTTCTGGGGGCGAGTGGTGTCGGTCAAAAGAGTCCTTCAGCGATAGAAACAAGTGGGATCAAGATAGTCCATGTGGGGTCTTCCAAACACGGCTGTCAGCGCTGATTTTGCACTGCCTCCTAAAATGCCCCATGCCCAAGAATTTTGATGTGTGTATTCGTGGCGACGGGATTGTCGGACGCACGCTGGCGTTGCTGCTGGCGCGTGAGCGACTGCGCGTGGCGCTGGTGGCCCAGCCCACGCCAACAC
>JABMMH010000087.1 GCA_013205645.1 Polaromonas sp.
TGCCGAAGACATCTTGCATGACCTCGGTGCCATCAGCATGATGAGCAGCGACAGCCAAGCCATGGGCCGCGTCGGTGAAGTCATCATCCGCACTTGGCAGAACGCGCACAAAATGAAGCAGCAACGCGGCTGGCTGGCGAATCCGCTGGCCACGGGCACGGGCGAAGCCGAAGAAAACTCGCGCAACGACAATTTCCGCGCTAAACGCTACATCAGCAAATACACCATCAACCCGGCGATTGCGCACGGCATCTCGCACGAGGTCGGTTCCATCGAACCCGGAAAATGGGCTGACCTGGTGATCTGGCGGCCGGCTTTTTTCGGTATCAAGCCGTCGATCATTTTGAAGGGCGGCTTCATCGCCATGGCCGCCATGGGCGACCCCAATGCCTCGATCCCGACGCCGCAGCCGGTGCATTACCGGCCCATGTTTGGCAGCTTTGGCGGCGCTGTCGCCAAGGGTTCTTTGACCTTTGTGTCACAGGCAGCCCAAGCGGCCGGTGTCAAAGAACGCTTCGGCTTGGCCAAGACGCTGAGTGCCGTGAAAAACATCCGCAGCGTGCGCAAGCAGAACATGATCCACAACAACTACCTGCCGAGCATGGAGATTGACCCGCAAACTTACTTGGTGCGCGCCGACGGCCAACTGCTCACCTGCGAGCCCGCTACCAGCTTGCCCATGACGCAGCGCTACTTTTTGTTTTAATAGGCCCCATGCTTCAAGTCTCCAAAATCATCGCGCAGGGCCAAGGCCTTGCACCCGTCTTGCTCAAACGCGCCGCCACGGTCGAACTCGACTGGGATGTGCGCCAGAAAAGCCGCTTCGACACCACCGATTCACTCGGTCGGCATCTCGGCGTGTTTTTGCCGCGCGGCACCCTCGTGCGGGGCGGTGACGTGCTGCTGGCCGAGGACGGCTCGATGGTCAAGGTGCTGGCGGCCCCGCAAGCGGTGCTGCGCATCACCGCTTGCGCCGCGCACGGTTCGCCGTTTGACCTGACCCGCGCGGCCTACCACCTCGGTAATCGCCATGTGCCGATTGAACTCAAACCCAACCACCTGAAGATCGAGCCCGACCACGTGCTGGCCGACCTGCTGCGCGCCATGCACCTGATCGTCAACGCAGTTGAGGAAGCTTTTGAGCCAGAAGGCGGCGCCTACAGCGCAGCCACGCATGCGCACAGCCATGCCATGACGCCAGCGCAAACGCCAGCACCGGCGCCGCATGTGCATGGACCCGACTGCCAGCACGACCATGGCCACGATCACGGTCATTCACACGCTGCACCCGCAGCGACCGCCGTGCCTATCCAGTTTCATGCGCAGCGTCCGGCCAAGCCGCCTGCGAGCTGAGCCGCGCAGCCATCCCAATGCCCGGCGAGCCCAGCCAAGCCCTGTCAGCGGCCAGCCTGATCCAGCTCATCTGGCTCGCATCACCAGCACTGCCCGTGGGTGGTTTTTCGTATTCCGAAGGGCTGGAAGCCGCTGTTGAGTGGGGCAACATCAACACCGAAGCCAGTGCGTCCGATTGGCTCAGCGCGCAACTGCAACTGAGCTTGGCACGCGCTGACTTGCCCGTCATGGCCAGCGCCACGGACGCTTGGCGCAGCGGCGACTTCACACGGGTGCGCGCGCTCAACAACTGGATTTTGCAAACCCGCGAAACCAGCGAGATGCGCTTGCAAACCGAGCAGATGGGCAAGTCGCTGCTGGAATGGCTGCGCAACCACGACGGCGTCAATGCCGAGCACATTGCCGTCTGCGCAGCACTGCCGCCCACCTACCCGGTGGCCTTTGCGCTGGCCGCCTCACCCACGGCCGCCAGTCTGCGCGACTGCCTGCTGGCCTTCGCCTTTGGCTGGGCAGAAAACATGATGCAAGCGGCGCTCAAATCTGTCCCGCTCGGGCAAAGCGCAGGGCAGCGGCTGCTGGCCCGCTTGAGCCGAGAAATACCCGCCGCTGTTGAGGCCGCACTGGTCATGCCCGATGAAGACCGGCAAGCTTTCTCCCCCATGCTGGCGATTTTGTCGGCACGCCACGAAACCCAATATTCGCGGTTATTTCGTTCCTAGATTTTCTGATCTTCACTGTCCGTTTTAAGTACATCATGACCCTGCACCACATTCCGAATCGCACCAAAAAACTGCCACCCTTGCGCGTCGGCATCGGCGGTCCTGTCGGCTCCGGCAAAACCACTTTGTTAGAAATGCTGTGCAAGGCCATGAAGGCGAAATACGACCTGGTCGCCATCACCAACGACATCTACACCAAAGAAGACCAGCGCCTGCTGACCGTCAGCGGTGCGCTCGACGCAGAACGCATCATGGGCGTTGAAACCGGTGGTTGCCCGCACACCGCTATTCGCGAAGACGCGTCCATCAACCTCGAAGCCATTGACCGCATGCTGGTGGATTTTCCGAACGCCGATGTGGTGTTTATCGAGTCCGGCGGTGACAACCTGGCCGCCACCTTCAGCCCCGAACTCAGCGACCTGACGATTTACGTGATTGACGTTGCTGCCGGTGAAAAAATTCCCCGCAAAGGCGGCCCTGGCATCACCAAGAGCGACCTCTTCGTCATCAACAAAACCGACCTCGCCCCTTACGTGGGCGCCGACTTGGGCGTCATGGAAACCGACACGATTCGCATGCGCACCAACGCCAAAGGCCTCAAGCCTTTCGTCATGACCAACCTCAAAACCCTGACCGGACTGGCGCAAATTGTCGAGTTCATTGAGACCCGCGGCATGCTGAAGGCGACTTAGAAAAGCAGACCGCAAGGGCCCAGTGCTGGAATTTGAGCAACAAAACTCAGGTTAAACTAAACGACTTGGAAGCGTGGCAGAGCGGTTGAATGCAGCAGTCTTGAAA
>JABMMH010000088.1 GCA_013205645.1 Polaromonas sp.
ACAAAACATGGCCCAGCGCAAAAGCCAGCTTGAGCTGAACGACCTGCGTGCACCGGTGCATGGCGTCGTCAAGAACGTACGCATCACCACCTTGGGCGGCGTGATCCGCCCGGGTGAAGAAGTCATGCAAATCGTGCCGCTGGAAGACGACCTGATCATCCAGGCCAAAATCTCGCCGGCCGACATTGCCTTTCTCAAACCGGGGCAAGATGTGGCGGTCAAGATCGACACCTACGACTACACCGTCTACGGTCAACTCGCCGGCAAACTGGCCTACATCAGCGCGGATACTTTGAGTGAAGACCTGCGCCAAGGTGAGCAACCTTATTACCGGGCACAAGTCCGCACCACGGGTCGCCAGTTCAGTGGCAAGCCGAATGAAAAGCTCGAAATCCAACCCGGTATGACCGCCACCATCGAGGTCAAGACCGGTCAGCGCACGGTCTTTCAGTACCTCACCAAACCCATTAGCAAAACATTCAGTCAAGCTTTGGGCGAGCGTTAAAAAACAATGATGATTTTGCGGCGTATGTCTAACAGAAACACAAGAGTCATCAAATTGAAATAGTCGGCCCCTAAGCTCAACGGTTAAACATAAATGAATTCGATTTCACTGATTTCATTTATTCAATCATCACTTTATTGAGCCTGACTATGAGCCCTAAACAAGCTGTTAACGCCGCATCGAACATCCCCTCCGACAAAGCCTTAGCGCTCAAAAATGTGAATGCAAATCCGTTGTCAAAACGTGCACCGACCCAGGTTGCCGACAAAGAAAAAAAACACATCCAAGAAGATTCAAAAAAAGAAGTAGCTTCAGATTCAGAAGTAGACGCTGCTGAAGTACCCGCCTGGCAACAAGGCGAGTTGTATGCTCAAAATACCGTCCGCGAACCGAATCCCGTGTTTTCTGATCGGCCTTCCTCGGGCGCTGGCTCGCCATCTTCATCCAGTGCGGAGGTCCCGAAAATCAATTGGGGGCAAACCTTAGAAGCCCCGCAAGCCATGGGATTTTCAATGGGTTTCAACCCCTTGTGGTTGGGTGCGGCTGCACTGGCCGCATTGGCTGCAGGCGGTGGTTCTAAGTCAACCTCTGCGCCTAATGTGGTTGCCCCGACGGTCAATGACTACACGCCGCCGTCTGTCAACGTGATTGACGGCCCCATCTCCGGGGCCAAGGTTTACGTTGTGTTTGACAACGCCCCCTTAACCCAAATTGAGATTGGCGTCACTCTGGCCAAAGGTGCGCTGAGTGTGACAACCACAGACCCCACTGTGTTGAATTTGTTGGGCACGGCGAAGGGAACGTTGATCGCCAAAGGCGGCTTCAATGAAAACGGTTTGGACAACACCGTTGACTTGCGCATGGCGTTTGACCACGGCGTCACCAAGGCCAGCGTCATCACGCCAGTGACCACACTCGTTAGCGCCTTGGTCGATGCAGGTGTCGTTGACACGTTGGCTGAAGCCAACGACGTCATCGTCAAGTCACTCGGCTTGCCCGCGGGGACGCAATTGAGCAACATCGACCCGATGGCCTCTGGCGTCAATGCGGGTGTTGCGCAGATCCTGTTGGAGGCCGGCGCTGTGTTGAACAACATGGCCAGTCGAGTGACTGACCCGGATGGCCTGTTCATGCAGTTTGCAGAGCAAGTCAAAGAACCTGGCAGTTTTTTCACGGCAGCTCAAAACGCTACCTTGATTGAAGATCTGTTGATGGCCAACAATGGCGGTGACACCTCGCAGGCCGATGCCATTGTGTCGGCCAACACACACCTTGCGGCTGCCACGTCGGTGGCCAACGTCAGCGAGCGGCAACTCGACAACGCCAAGCCTGGCGTGCAATTGGCCCATGACACAGGTCTGGCAGATACAGATGGCATCACCACTGACTTCGCCTTGAGCTTCAAGGGAGTCAACTCCGCCAACTTTGGCAAAGCCATTCAAGTCTCGGTAAACGGCGTTGATTGGGTCTTGGCCGAGGATTTTGAATTAACCCCCGACCAGTCGGGCGAGGAAATCACCCTGTGGGCCAGGCAAACTGGTTTACCGGCAACCCAATCCACGGAGTCGATCACTTTCACTTGGGTGAATGGTCAGATCAATCCGGTTGAAGCCACCTTGGTGCAAGACACAGGCGTTCATGGTGACGACGGCATCACCCGCAACGCATCGGTGGAAATTGTCAATTACAGCTATCCGGTTATCGAAGTGGGGATCCACACTTTCACGCCCAAGCTTGAATACAGCATCGATGGGTCTAACTACCAGGACTTGGTCCTTGACCATGGCCGTTTGAGCTTGGACTTACTTGACGGCGACCACGCTTTGAGTATTCGTACCAGCTACCCTGAATTAGGCTTAGTAAACACCACACCCGACTTGGTGTTTACCTTGGACACGCAGGTCAACTTAGAGCCGGACTTCGTCCTGACAACGGTGGGCCAATCTGACGTGACCGACCCGGATCCGGCCGACTACCTACTCAACACCGAATCGATTGAGAAGGTGAAGGTCACCGGCCTGACTGAAGCGGGCGCACAGGTTGAATGGACACTGATGTTGGGTGAGGATCAGATCGACCATGCAGTCATCACCGCAGATCAGAGCGGCCATTGGCAAGTCGAGGTCGATGCCAAAGATCTCACCGCCGACGGCAACTACGAATCATCCGTCAGCATCACCGATCTAGCGGGCAACACGACCACAGGACAACTCCACAGCTTCACCGTCGCCAACACGGCGCCAGACACCGCGGGCATGACTGCCCACTTGGTGCACAGCACTGCCAGCGACAGCGGAATTGACCCGACGGATGGCGTCACCAATGGCTTAACCCCCAGCGTGGAAGGCAATACAGGCACTAATACGGCCGGCTTTGGGGTGACCGTGCTCGTCAACGACGAAGAGTACAACACCACCTCTGACGCAAACGGCTACTGGCGCGTCAACATCGGTGCACTGGAGGCTGGTGAGTATGAACCCACCATCACCGTCACAGACTTGGCGGGCAACCCTAGTGAAGAGTTCTTGGGCGAGATGTTCACGGTTGCCGCACCGCCGGAATCCGATGGTGTCGTTTTGCTGGCTGAAGACCCCACCAGCGACTATTTCATGGACATCTATGACAACCCTGATTTCGATGCGACCAGCATCGAAGACCAGTACAGTCAAATTGGTCAAGAAATCACTTGGAGCACAGACACCGGACTGGCTGAGGACGATGGCATCACGATGTTCCCATTTCCAAAACTATCCGGAACCGTCACCACGATGGATGGCGTCGATGTGACGGTGATGCTTCGTTTAGACGGCCACACCTATGTGACCCAAGTGGTGGACGGCGAATGGTCGGTTCAGGTCACCCATGCGCTGGGGGCTGAGGGTGAAACCCACATCTACACCCCACGAATTGTCTTTCTCGACAGCGCGGGTAATTCGGTTCATGCGAACGGCCCCGAATTGGTCATCGATCGCGAAGCACCCACCGAGGCCACAGCCAGTCTGGTACAAGACGCAGAGAACGACACAGGCGTGTCGGCAGAAGACGGCATCACCAACAACAATGCTCCCCTACTGGAGGGCTACACCGAGGCTGGTGCCCGTGTATTTGTGAATGTTGATGGCACTTTCTTTGCCGCAGACCCTGCCGACGAA
>JABMMH010000019.1 GCA_013205645.1 Polaromonas sp.
CGACCTGGGTGCCAAGCGCAGCCAGTACGACGACCTCAGCGCCAAGCTGCGCGCCAGCGACGAACGCCGTTTGCAACTTGAACGCGAGCTAGACCCGCTGCGCCAGCGCATCACTGAATTCCAGCTCAAAGAACAGGCGGCTCGTCTGGGCTTTGAGCAATACGCGCAACTGCTGACCGACGCGCAGGCTGATTTGGCTGCAGTCCAGTTGTCGATTGAAACCGGCAACGTCCGGCTGACTGGCCTGCAAGGTGAGATAGACCGCATCAACCGTGAGATTCAATCGCTTGGCGCGGTCAATTTGGCAGCGCTGGATGAACTCAGCGCAGCCCGTGAACGCAAGGGATTTTTGGACTCGCAAATGGCCGACTTGAACGAGGCCATGACGACGCTGGAAGACGCCATCAAAAAGATCGACGTTGAAACACGTGAGCTTTTGTCAAGTACGTTTGACGCGGTCAACGACCACTTTGGCAAGATGTTCCCCGAGCTTTTTGGCGGCGGCAATGCGCGCTTGGTCATGACCGGCGAAGAAATTTTGGACGCCGGCGTGCAGGTCATGGCACAACCACCAGGCAAGAAAAATCAAACCATTCACTTGCTTTCCGGCGGTGAAAAAGCCCTGACGGCGATCGCCCTTGTGTTCGCTATTTTTCAACTCAACCCAGCCCCGTTTTGCTTGCTCGACGAGGTCGATGCACCGCTCGATGACGCCAACACCGAGCGTTATGCCAAGCTGGTCGCCAGCATGAGCAAATCGACCCAGTTCCTGTTCATCAGCCACAACAAGATCGCCATGGAAATGGCTGAGCAATTGATCGGCGTGACCATGCAGGAGCAGGGCGTTTCGCGCATTGTGGCGGTCGACATGGAAGCGGCTTTGGGCTTCACAGAAACACTTTCCGCATGAGTACACTTCAAATCAGTTTGATCGCCGTCGGTGCGTTGTTGTTGGTCGCCGTGCTGGTACATGGCGCTTGGACTTCGCGTAAAAATCTGCCCAGGCAAGCCAGCCATGACGCCCATGATGCGGCCGGTCATGCAGATGAATTTACCGGCGGTGGCGAGCCGCATGAACGCCAAGAGCCCGCTTTTGACAACAGTCTCGATGAGCTGACAACCCTCACCTTGCCCGAGAAAAAAGTCGGCCTTGACGCCTTGATTGACGTGATTGCGCCTATCAGTGTGGACACACAGGTTTCTGGCGAGGCGGCGCTGGTGGCCATGCCGGCAACACGCCGTGCGGGCAGCAAACCATTTGCCATTGAAGGCTTGAGCGTTGAAACCGGTGAGTGGGAAACGCCCACTGCAGGCCAACGCTACAGTGCTTTTCAGGCTGGCGTGCAGCTGGCCAACCGCACCGGCGCACTGAACCAGATTGAATACTCCGAATTTGTCATGAAGGCGCAAGCCTTTGCCGATGCTGTGAGCGGCGAGCCCGAGTTTCCTGAAATGCATGATGAAGTGGCGCGCGCCCGCGAGTTGGATCTATTCGCCAGTCAGCACGATGCCCAGTTGAGTTTCACGCTGCGTGCTGCGAGCATCGCCTGGAGCCCTGGCTATGTGCAGCAAAATGCCGCGCGGCTCGGTTTTGTCGCCGGTGCGATTCCTGGTCGCATGGTCTTGCCCGGCGTGCACGCTGCTATCTTGGGTTTGTCGTTTGACAGCCAAGCCGCCATGGCCGACGACCCTGAACAGACCGCCCTGCGTGAACTCACGCTGTCGCTGGACGCTCCACAAGTTTCCCGCAGCGAGAAGCCCTTTGCGCGTTTGTGCGAAGTCGCGCTGGCGCTGGCATCCGGCATGGATGGCGTCATCATGGACGACAACGGCAGCCGCATTCGAGCCGACGCCATGGAGGTCATCCACGCTGACCTCGAGAAGCTCTATGACACGCTGGATGCGCGTGAACTGTCTGCTGGCTCGCTGCTGGGCCGACGTCTTTTTTCTTGAACGCTACCACCTTGATTTCTGACACCTCATTCGCCGAGCGCGTACAAACGCTGCGACAGCAACTGCAACACCATGGCCATCGTTACTACGTATTGGACGAGCCCGAAATCCCAGATGCTGAATACGACCGGCTGTTCACTGAACTGCAAGCCCTCGAATTGGCGCACCCTGAGCTGACCAGCCCTGATTCACCCACTCTGCGCGTCGGCGGTCTCCCCTTGGCGCAATTCACCAGCGTGCGTCACGCCGTGCCGATGTTGAGCATTCGCACCGAAACCGACACACTGGCGACCGGCGCTGAGAACTTCGATGCTCGCGTGCGCCGCGAGTTGGGCTTGACGCCGACCGATACGCCGGTGGAGTACGTGGCCGAACTCAAGTTCGATGGTCTGGCCATGAACCTGCGTTATGAAAACGGCGTGTTGGTGCGCGCCGCCACCCGTGGTGACGGCGAGGTCGGTGAAGACGTGACGCAAAACATCCGGACGATTCGTCAGATTCCACTGCGCTTGAATGCTGCAGCCGCCATTGATATTCCAGCCATCCTTGAAGTGCGCGGTGAGGTCTATATGCGGCGCGACGAGTTCGAAGCGCTCAACGAACGCCAGTGCGAAAAAATAGCCCGTGGTGCCAAGGGTGAAAAAACTTTTGTCAATCCACGCAATGCGGCGGCCGGTGGCGTGCGCCAGTTGGACCCAGCGATTGCCGCGCAAAGGCGGCTGAGCTTTTTCGCCTACGGGCTGGGCGAGGTCACGCCTGCAACGCAGGGTGGTCCAGCGTTCAAAACGCACTACGACTTGTTGATGACTCTCAAGGCTTGGGGCTTCCCAGTGGCGGAGCAAACCAAAGTCGTGCGCGGCGCCGCCGAATTGGTGGCGTTTCATCAGCACATGGGTGAGACCCGCGACCAACTACCCTACGACATTGACGGTGTGGTTTACAAAGTCAACAGCTTGGCTTTGCAACGCCAGCTGGGCTTTGTCACCCGCGAACCACGTTGGGCGGTGGCCCATAAATACCCGGCGCAAGAGCAACTCACCACCGTCCTCAGCATTGACGTGCAAGTCGGCCGCACGGGCAAGCTGACGCCGGTGGCCAAGCTGGCGCCGGTGTTTGTTGGCGGCGTGACCGTGACCAATGCGACGCTGCACAACGAAGACGAAGCCCGTCGCAAGGACGTTCGCATTGGCGACACGGTGATCGTCAGGCGTGCGGGTGATGTCATTCCCGAAGTCGTCAGCGTCGTGCTTGAGAAGCGACAGGGGCAGGCCGAACAGTTCACCATGCCGCGGCAATGCCCCGTGTGTGGATCGGCCGCCGTGCGTGAAGAAGGCGAAGCCGACTACCGCTGCACGGGCGGCCTGTTCTGTGGCGCGCAGCGCAAAGAGGCCATCTTGCACTACGCGCATCGCCGCGCGGTCGAGGTCGATGGCTTGGGCGACAGGCTGGTTGAGTTATTGGTTGACGCCAACATTATTCGCACGCTGCCCGACCTGTACCGGCTGGGTTTGACCTCTTTGGCAGGACTCGATCGGATGGCCGACAAGTCTGCCAACAACTTGCTCGAAGCAATCGAAAAATCCAAGCAAACGACGCTGCCTCGCTTCCTATTTGGACTTGGTATTCGCCACGTCGGCGAGGCCACTGCCAAGGCGCTGGCGCGCTATTTTGGCCAACTCGATGCGATCATGAACGCCAGTGAAGCCGAGTTGCTGGCGGTCGATGACGTCGGACCGGTGGTGGCGCAAAGCATTCGTACCTTCTTTGACCAAGCGCATAACCGCGAAGTGGTCGAGCAGTTGCGCGCCTGCGGGGTGACTTGGGAAGAGGGCGAGCCGGCAGAGCGCGCACCGCAGCCGCTGTCTGGTAAAACCTTTGTCATCACAGGCACGCTGCCAACGCTGGGACGCGACGAAGCCAAAGACAAAGTCGAAGCCGCAGGCGGTAAAGTCGCTGGCTCGGTCAGCAAAAAAACCGATTACGTGGTGGCCGGCACAGAGGCCGGTAGCAAGCTCACCAAAGCGCTGGAACTCGGCGTCAAGGTGATTGATGAAAACCAATTGATGGAGTTGCTCAATGGCGGTGCATGAAATTCTAAAAATGGGCGATGCGCGTTTGCTGCGCGTCGCACCAGCAGTGACTGCGTTCGACACGGACGAATTGCATCTGCTGGTGGCCGACATGTTCGACACCATGGCCGCTGTTGATGGCGCTGGCCTTGCCGCACCGCAAATTGGTGTTGATTTGCAGTTGGTTATCTTTGGCACGGATGAGATCAATCCGCGCTACCCAGACGCACCGCTGATCCCCCGCACGGTCCTGCTGAACCCGGTCATCACGCCTCTGAGTGATGAAGAGGAAAACGGCTGGGAAGGGTGTTTGTCTGTGCCTGGTTTGCGCGGCGTGGTGCCGCGTTTTTCAAAAATTCGCTACACCGGCTTTGATCTGTATGGCGATGCCATCGACCGCACTGTAGATGGTTTTCATGCGCGTGTGGTGCAGCATGAATGCGACCATTTGATCGGCAAGCTGTACCCGATGCGCGTCAAGGATTTCACCCAGTTTGGGTACACCGAGGTGTTGTTTCCCGGGCTAGATGCCGGACAAGACGATTGAGGCCACCATGTCAGTACAAGACTTATACAAAAGCAAACGTTGCAGCGCGGCCGATGCACTAGAACATCTTCGCGATGGCGACTTCATCATCGTGCCGACGGGCGTGGGCGAACCGCCCAGCTTGCTGACGGAACTGTCAGCGCAGCGCCGGCG
Organism: Polaromonas sp.; assembly: GCA_013205645.1. GTDB lineage: Bacteria > Pseudomonadota > Gammaproteobacteria > Burkholderiales > Burkholderiaceae_C > Polaromonas. The sequence goes on from JABMMH010000019.1 coordinate 4,723, forward strand.
CTGGTCTGACATCAAAGTCGGCCAGATTTTGGCTGTGCGCAAGTTCGGCTATTTCGATCCCGAAACAACTGAGCATGTTCGGCATGTCGCTTTTTTCTTTGGGGCAGCTTCGCGCGCTGGCGGCATTGCGGGTTGGACGGACTTCATTCCCAGCTATTTCTCGGAAATGCCCAGCTTGATTGAGCGTAGTCAAATGGCCGCAGATGTGGTCATGGCGATGGCTTCGCCGATGGACAGCCATGGCTATTTCTCAATCAGCCTGGGGGCCGACTACACCATGGCCGCCATCAAGAAAGCGCGGGTTGTGGTGCTGGAAGTCAACCCGAACGTGCCTTATGCACACGGCAATTGCCACGTGCATATTTCTCAGGTGACGGCCTTGGTCGAGAGTCAAGAGCCGGTGTTGGAAGTGGGCTTGCCGAAGATCGGTCCAGTGCAAGAAGCCATCGGTAAATATGTCGCTGACATGATCGACGATGGTTCAACCTTGCAGATCGGGTACGGCGGCATTCCCGATGCCGTGGTGATGCAGTTGACGTCCAAGCATGACCTCGGCATTCACACTGAAATGATTGGTGATGGCATCTTGACGTTGATTGAAAGCGGCGCTGTCACCAACCGAAAAAAGAACTACCTGCCGGGCAAAACCGTTGCCACTTTTGCACTGGGTTCGCAAAAGCTGTACCGCTACATGGACCGCAACCCGGCCTTGGAAATGCACCCGGTTGACTTCACCAACGACCCTTTTTTGGCCGCGCAAAACGACAATTTGGTCACCATCAATGCGACCTTGCAGATTGATCTGCTGGGCCAATGCGGTTCTGAGAGTTTGGCGCACCTGCCGTATTCAGGCACCGGCGGACAGTCGGATTTTGTGCGGGCTGCCAACCGTTCACGCGGCGGCAAGTCCTTCATCGTCTTGCCGTCGACGGCCAAAGACGACAGCATCAGCCGCATTGTGCCGTTGCTGTCGCCGGGAACCCACGTCAGCACCAGCAAGAACGATATCAACTATGTGGTGTCAGAGTTTGGGGTTGCGCAGTTGCGCGGGAAATCCGCCAAGCAGCGCGCTGCTGAATTGATTGCTATTGCGCACCCAGACTTTAGAGCTGAGTTGACGCAAGCTGCCAAGCGCATTCATTTGATGTGACAGACTGAAACCGCAGCCGGGCAGCTTGCTTCAGGTTTTCAAAACCTCAAGCAACTCAGTCTCGATCGCAATCTGCGCCCGGTTCTGTTGCAACTCAGGGCCATCAATCAAGAAAGTGTCTTCAACGCGCTCACCCAGCGTGGTGACTTTGGCGAGCTGAAGATTGATGCGGTGATGCGACAGCACGCGGGCAATCGAGTAGAGCAGGCCGACGCGGTCGCTGGCGGAGACGGTCAGCAGCCAACGCTGGCCTTTTTCGTCGGGGCGCAGGTCGACACGCGGGGCGATGGGAAAGCTTTTGACGCGCCTTGAGACACGGCCTTTGCCAGCGGGAAGCAAGGGGCTGATGTCTTCAATGGCGCGCACCAACTCAGCTTCGACCATGGCCACCATTTCACGGTAATGCTCGTCCAAGATCGGGCTGGTGACCTGAAAGGTGTCTAGCGCATAGCCGTTGGTGGCGGTGTGAATCTTGGCGTCCAGAATGCTCAGGCCAGCCTCTTCGAAGTAACCGCAAATGCGTGCAAATAAATCGGGTGCGTCGGGTGTGTACACCAGTACCTGCATGCCTTCGCCGGCGGAGGAGCGCCGGCCCCGTACGACCGACTTGCCAGCGCCAACATGGCGAGACAACTGGCGTGCATGCCAAGCGATATCGGCGGCTTCGTGGCGCATGAAATAGCTGACGTCGAGGGTAGACCAGAGCGCTTTGTGTGACTCAAAAGGCTCGGCATGCAGCGCCAGCATGGTCAAGGCATCGCGCTTGCGTGACTCAACTTCTGCACGCGGATCAGGCGCACCGCCACCCAAAACGCGCAAGGTGTAGCGGTACAGGTCTTCGAGGAGTTTGCCTTTCCAAGCGTTCCAGACTTTTGGGCTGGTGCCGCGAATGTCGGCCACGGTCAGGAGGTACAAAGCCGTCAGGTAGCGCTCGTTGCCGACGCGCTTGGCAAAGGCGGCGATGACTTCTGGGTTGCTCAGGTCTTCTTTCTGGGCGATGCGGCTCATGCTCAGGTGCTCACGCACCAAGAACTCGATGAGTTGGGCGTCTTCTGTGGCGATACCGTGTTGGCGGCAAAAGGTGCGAACGTCTTTGCAGCCCAATTCGGAGTGGTCGCCACCACGGCCTTTGGCGATGTCATGAAACAAGGCGGCGGTGTATAAAATCCACGGCCTATCCCAGCCCGCCGCCAGTTGCGAGCACATTGGGTATTCATGCGAATGCTCGGCCATGAAAAAGCGCCGCACATTGCGCAGCACCATCAAGATGTGCTGGTCCACCGTGTAGACATGAAAGAGGTCGTGCTGCATCTGCCCGACGATTTTCCTGAAGACCCACAAATAACGGCCCAACACCGAGGTTTGGTTCAGCAGCCGCATGGCGTGCGTGATGCCTTCGTCTTGCTGCAATATCTGCCGGAACGTGTCCCGGTTGACCGGGTCGCGGCGGAACTGGGCATTCATCACGCCGCGGGCGTTGTACAGCGCGCGTAGAGTTCTGGCAGACAGACCATTGACACCAGGCGTGGTCTGGAAAATCAAAAAAGTTTCAAGAATGGCGTGCGGTTCCCGCACGTACAAATCGTCGCTGGCGACTTCAATGCGGCCGGCTTTTTCAAAAAACCGCTCATTCAACAAGCGCAAAGGCTGAGGGTTCGGGTTCAGCCGTTCTTCAATGTTGAGCAGCAGAATTTGGTTCAGCTGCGTCACGGCTTTGGCCGCCCAGTAGTAGCGGCGCATCAGGGACTCACTGGCGCGACGCGGCAGTCGGCTGCCATCGGGCGCTTGGCTCAAATAGCCAAAGGACTCGGCAACAGCCGTCTGCAGGTCAAACACCAGTCGGTCTTCACGCCGTCCTGACAGCACATGCAAACGAGCCCTGATCAAGCTCAGCAACGCTTCATTGCTTTTGATTTGGCGAACCTCAAAGGCTGTCGCCAAACCGTTGCGCGCCAAGTCGTCCCAGGACTTTCCCAAGCCAGCGGCTCTGGCCACCCAGAGCACAACTTGCAGGTCGCGCAGACCGCCGGGGGATTCCTTGCAGTTCGGTTCTAGCGCGTAAGGCGTGTCTTCAAACTTGTTGTGGCGCTGGCGCAGCTCAAGCGTTTTGGTGACAAAAAAAGCCTGTGGGTCTAGCGCCGCATCCAGCTGCGCACGCAAGCTGCAGAAATTGTCTTTGGAGCCAGCCAACCAGCGCGCCTCTAACAAGGAGGTTTGCACCGTGACGTCTTTGGCAGATTCTTCGAGGCATTCGGTCAAGTTGCGGACGCTGGAACCGATCTCGAGCCCGCTGTCCCAGCAACTTCCGATGAAGTTCTCAATGCGGGTTTTCAGGCTCTCGCTGTCGGTTGTGGATTCAGCGTCAAGCGCGGTGTCGTTCGGCAGCAGCAGCAAGACATCGACGTCTGAGTGGGGAAACAACTCACCGCGACCGTAACCACCAACCGCCACCAAGCTGAAGTCGGTCGGAAAAGCGGCTCGCTGCCAAAGCGCTTGAAGCGTCGCGTCCGTGTGGCGGCCCAGCTTTTGCAGCAAACTGCGGATGCCTCGGCTGGATGCGCCGCTGACTGCCAGCGAAGCCAGCAAGGCGGATTTTCCACTTCGGTACTGCTCCCGCACCGGCACCAAGTCACCGAGTGCGTCCGCCACAAATCGGGGGGGCGCGGAACTGTGGGTTTGCATCGGGCGCGGGAGCTTGGAAGGGATCAGGCGCTGACGGGTGCGCCAGCGACCGATTTCTCGGCGGCATGAAATGCCGCCACAAACTCAGGCGTGGCCGGGCTGCCTGCAGACATCGTCAAGACTTCGTAGCCTGTTTCCGTCACCAGAATCGTGTGCTCCCATTGGGCCGACAGCGAATGGTCGCGGGTCACAATGGTCCAGCCGTCTTTTTCTGCACCGTCTTTGATGTCACGCTTGCCGGCATTGATCATCGGCTCAATGGTGAAGGTCATGCCGGGCTTGAGCACTTCCAGCGTGCCGAGGCGGCCGTAATGTAAGACCTGTGGGTCTTCATGAAAGCGATTGCCAATGCCGTGACCGCAAAACTCGCGGACGACAGTGAAGCCTTGCTTTTCTGAAAAGGTCTGGATCGCGTGACCGATGTCACCCAAGTGAATGCCAGGTTTGACGCGCATGATGCCTTGCCACATGGCTTCAAAAGTGACGTGGCACAGGCGCTTGGCAGCGATCGAGACCTCGCCAATCATGTACATCCGGCTGTTGTCGCCAAACCAGCCGTCTTTGGTGATGACGGTGACATCAATGTTCATGATGTCACCCTTTTTCAACGGCTTTTCATTGGGGATGCCGTGGCACACCACATGGTTCAGCGAAGTGCACAGGGAAGCCGGGTAGGGTGGATAACCGCCTGGCTGGTAGCCCAGCGTGGCGGAAATCGTGCCCTGCACATTGACCATGTAGTCATTGGCGAGCTTGTCGATTTCTTTGGTGGTCACACCCGCTTTGACAAAAGGGGTGAGGTAATCTAGCACCTCGGATGCCAATTTGCAGGCCACCCGCATGCCTTCGATTCCGGCGGCGTCTTTGTACGTAATACTCATGTAGCTGATTATCCACCCAGCCACAAAGCCGTGTGAAGACCGGGCTTCAACTGAGCTCATCGATGCCGGCCGAGCACTGATAAAATGCCCCGCTAACGCACAACCCCGGACTAGGCCCCAGCCGACCCCGACAACCACAAGGCCGCCGCCACCGTGACTCTGCATCTGACGACTTTCGAGGGCGAATCCCGCGGGATCAATGCCCTGAGCGACTTCCGCGCCCAGCAATTACTGCCCCGCCTGCAAGCCATCAACGACAAGATCACCGGCATCAGCGCCCGGTTTGTGCACTTGGTGGCCACCGACGCGCCGCCCACCGACGCCATGGAAACCCAGCTCGAGGCACTGCTGAGCTATGGCGAGCCTTGCGGCACTTGGCCGGCTAACACGACGGGTGCGTCGTTTTTCATCGTCACGCCACGCTTTGGCACGGTCTCGCCTTGGGCTTCCAAGGCCACGGACATTGCTCACAGCTGCGGCTTGGCGGTCAAGCGCATCGAACGCATCACCGAATACTGCCTTTCGATCAAATCTGGCCTGCTGGGCAAAACCTATTTGAGCCAGCCGCAACGCGAAGCCATCATTGCCTTGCTGCACGACCGCATGACTGAAAGCG
>JABMMH010000089.1 GCA_013205645.1 Polaromonas sp.
GGCATGTTCATTGGCCCGACCAGCCAAGCACCGCGCGTGGACGAAGCCCGCAACGACCAACTGTATGAGCTTGAAATCGCCCTGCGCGAGATTCAAAACAACCGCGCCAAATACGGCGCCGAGATGCCACCGTGGATCGTTGACCGGACGCTGCGCAACATTCTGGTCGACGTCACCGGCAACACGCACCGCAGCGAGTTTTGCATCGACAAGATGTACTCGCCCGACTCGTCCACCGGCCGGCTCGGCTTACTCGAACTGCGCGCCTTTGAAATGCCGCCGCATGCGCGCATGAGCATTGCGCAGCAACTGCTGCTGCGCGCGCTGGTGGCGCGCTTCTGGAAGAACCCCGGTCAGCACAAACTCACGCGTTGGGGCACCGAGCTGCACGACCGCTTTTTGCTGCCCAGCTTTATCCGCATGGACTTTGAAGACGTGTTGGCTGAACTGCGCGAAGAAGGCTATGCCTTTGAGATGGCCTGGTTTGAGCCGCACTTTGAGTTCCGCTTCCCACTCATCGGTCAGGTGCAGACACGCGGCATTGAACTCACGCTGCGCGGCGCACTAGAGCCTTGGCATGTGATGGGCGAAGAAGGCTCATCTGGCGGCACCGTGCGCTATGTCGACTCTTCGCTGGAGCGCGTCGAGATGCGCGTGACCGGCCTCAACAACGAGCGCTACGTCATCACCGTCAATGGCCGTCCGCTGCCGCTGCAAAACACCGGCACCGTGGGCGAATATGTTGGCGGTGTGCGCTACAAAGCTTGGAACCCGCCATCGGCCTTGCACCCGTCGATTGGCGTGCATGCGCCACTGTCGTTTGACATTGTCGACACCTGGAACGAGCGCTCTTTGGGCGGCTGTCAATACCATGTGTCACACCCGGGCGGTTTGAGTTACGACACGCTGCCGGTCAATTCTTTCGAGGCCGAAAGCCGACGCCTGATGCGGTTTTTCCAACTCGGTCACACGCCCGGAAAAATGCGCGTGCAAAAAGAAGAGATCAGCCGCGAGTTCCCCTTCACTTTGGATCTGCGCTGAAGGCGGTAGCTCAACAGAAGGCATACTCAAATCCCCGTGGAAATCAACAACCCGTCACTGTTCGACGCCGCCGCGCCGGAGTCAGCTGCCGATCTGGCGCTGGCCCTCGCGCCGTGGGCGGGTACCGGTCATTTTGACGAGCTTCGCGGAGCCCCCTCAAAGCGCCCGGCCGCGACGCCAAAGTTGCCGGCAGGTGCTCCTTTGCCACCACTGCAAAACCTCCTGCCGGGACCGCTGGGTATTGCGGGACAGACCCAAAGCCAAACGCAATCGATCGAGCCGACATCGACCGCGACACCAGAAAGCCAAGCCGAACTGGCACCCGCTTGGCATGCGTTTTTCACCCAGCTGGGCACCAACGGGTTTTTCGACCTGAACCACCGCAACGCCAATCTGCAGCGGTTGATCCGCGACAACGGCGTCACCTACAACGTCTACGCCGATGCCGACGGTCCGCAGCGGCCTTGGGCACTGGACCTGTTCCCCATGCTCTTGAGCCCGCAGGACTGGGCCAGCATTGAAGCCGGTGTGGCCCAACGAGCGCGCTTACTAGACCGCATCATGGCCGACGTTTATGGCGCGCAAGAATTGCCACGGCTCGGCCTGTTGCCCGCCGCGTTAGTGCAGGGTCACCCCGGCTATTTGCGCCCCATGCATGGCAGTCAGCCGGCGGGCGGCAAGTTCTTGCACATTGCCGCGTTTGACTTGGCGCGTGGCCCTGACGGCAACTGGTGGGCGGTCTCGCAGCGCACGCAAGCGCCCTCGGGTTTGGGTTACCTGCTTGAAAACCGTTTGAGTATTTCGATGCAGTTCCCCGAGGCTTTTCGCGAGATGAACGTGCAGCGTCTGGCGGCGTCTTACCGGGCGCTGGTCGACGGCATGAAAGCCGCGTGCCCGTTGCAAGGTGTGAGCAGCGGTGAACCTCGCATCGTCCTATTGACGCCCGGCCCTTACAACGAAACGTATTTTGAACACGCTTATCTGGCGCGTTACCTCGGCCTGACACTGGTCGAAGGCAGCGACCTGATGGTCAGGGGCGACCGTCTGTTCCTCAAAACGCTGCAAGGACTGGGGCCGGTGCACGGCATTTTGAAGCGACTCGATGACGAGTTTCTGGACCCGTTAGAACTGCGCTCTGACTCAAGCCTCGGCGTGCCCGGCCTGCTGCAAGTGATTCGCGCCGGCAACGTCCTGGTGGCCAATTCACCGGGCTCGGCATTTCTAGAGTCGCCGGCCTTGCTGGGCTTTTTACCGGCCCTGTCTGAGCACCTGCTGGGCGAAAAGCTGGCCATGCCGTCGTTGGCCACGTGGTGGTGCGGGGAGCAAGCGGCTTTGCAATCTGTGCTGCCGCAGTTGAAAGACTGCGTCATCAAACCCACCTACCCAGCCTCGGGTTTGCCCACGGTGATCGGCCAAACTTTGAGCCGCGCCAAGCTCGACGAATGGGCCGGCCGCATCATGCGCCATGGCGAAGACTACACGGTTCAAGCCTATTTACCGCTGTCGCAAACACCCACCTGGCAAGGCGAAAAAATAGCGCCACGCTCCGCCATGTTGCGCGTCTTTGCGGTCTCCGACGGCCCCAATTCTTGGCAAGTCCTGCCGGGTGGGCTGGCCCGGTTGGCGGGCAAAAACGAAAACATAGCGTCGATGCAGCACGGCGGCAGCAGTGCGGATGTTTGGGCTCTTGGGGCGGCGCCGACACCTGCGCCTTTTTCAACGCCGGGCAGCACCGTTACCGCGCCGTCTACTTCAACCGCCTCACGCTCGGCCACAGCATTGCCACCGCTGCGCCAAAAGCGCGCGGTCACCAGCCGCGCAGCAGAGCATCTGTTCTGGCTGGGCCGCTACACCGAGCGCGCCGAGAACTCAGTCCGGCTGGCCCAACTCACGCTGCACAGCCTGTCGGGCGACGATCAATCCTCACAACCCTTGCTGGCCTGGCTCAGCGCCATGGCCGTCAACAACGCCTTGGTGGTGGCCACGGTGCCGCCGGCCACGCAGGCGAAGCGCGTCTTTGAACGCTCGCTGATTGCCAACTTGGCCGACATGAGCCAAGCCGCCAGCGTCGGCTACAGCCTGCATGCGCTGAAAAATGCGGCCTCAGCCGTGCGCGAGCGACTGTCGCAAGAGCAGTGGAAAACCATCGTGCGCGCCGAAGCCGAGTTTTTCGCACGCTGCAAAAAAATCAGCCGCGCCGCTGAAAAAGGCACGTACGGTGCGACTTACTCGACCCAAGAAGCCCTGCGCGCGCTCGACGGTGCCAGCGCCTTTTTAGCGGCCATGACAGGCGCACAAACCGACCGCATGATGCGTGACGACGGCTGGCGCCTGCTCAGCATTGGCCGGCACATCGAACGGCTGAACACGCTCGCGTCCGCACTGATGCTTGGCTTTGAAACCGGCGCGACCCAAGACGACAGTGGCTTTGCCGCCATCGTCGCGCTGTTTGACAGCACCATCACCTTTCATGCGCAATACCAGCAACGCCGGGACATCGTGGCGCTTCTCGACCTGCTGGTGCTAGACCGCGACAATCCACGCTCCATCGCTTGGGTCGCGCAAACTCTGCGGGCACGTTTGGCCAAGCTCGAAGGCACTGATCTCGGGCAAATGGCCGTGCTGGCGATGAACCTACCCGACCCCGGCAGCTGGACGCTGGCTGACCTGTATGGTGCCAACGACAGCAACAGTGACAGCACGGCCCCGCAAACGCACGAGCGTTTGCAACGGCAATTGGAGCGCTGTGCCGTCTCGGCGCTAGAACTGTCCGAGCTCATCAGCCGGCGCTACTTCAGCCATGCGGCCAGCGGCAGTCACAGCCTTGGCGCTTGACGGCGCAACCAACCCTCTCACTGCTTATCGGTTTTTTTCATGTTGCTTCACGTCCTCCACGAGACCCGCTATGACTACACGCCAGCGGTCGAAAATGCGCACCACGTGGTGCACCTCAAACCCGCCAGCAATGCGCGGCAACAGTTGGTCAGCCACCATTTGCACATCGACCCGGCGCCCACGCAGCAGCGCGAAGTGGTCGACGTTTATGGCAACCTGAGCACCTTCTTTTCGTTTCAAAGCGCACATGACCGCTTGCGTGTGGTGGCAGAAAGCGTGGTCTCCACAACACCGGCTTGGAACGCCGAAGAACTGCCTGCCAGCCCCAGCTGGGAGCGCGTGCGCGAGCACTTTCGCTACCATGCAGCCGCCGCTTGGGACCCTGCCGCAGAGTTTCTCTTCGCCTCGCCCTATGTGCCACGTGACGACGCCTTAGCTGAATTCGCCCTCCCCTGCTTTACCGCTGACCGGCCTTTGGCCGAGGCCGCCAAAACCTTGATGCAGCTCATTCACCGCAGCATGGTGTACGAAAGCCTGAGCACTGCAGTCAACACACCGGCGCTCAAAGCACTGGAACAACGCAAAGGTGTTTGTCAAGATTTCGCCCACATCATGGTCGCCTGTTGCCGGGCCATGGGTCTGCCTGCGCGCTACGTCAGCGGCTACCTGTTGACGCACCCAGCCCCCGGCCAGCCGCGGCTGATTGGCAGCGACGCCTCGCACGCTTGGGCCTCGGTGTATTGCCCCGCGGCCACCGCCAGCGGTGAAGACGACCGCATATTGCCAGGCCGCTGGCTAGACTTCGACCCGACCAACGACCGCAGTCCTGGCGAGGATTACGTGACCCTGGCCACGGGCCGCGACTTCCTCGACGTGTCGCCGATGCGCGGCGTGATTCGCGGCGGTGCCCGCCATGCACTGAGTGTGGCGGTGACCGTCGCACCGATGGATGCCAACGACCTCGTTTCTAGCGATCACTAGAATTGACGGTTTACCGCAGCCTCACCTAGGAAACCCATGTCCAACGCATCTACCGTCCCTTCAGCCGCTATTTACGACAAGCTCAAAACCCTCGGCATTGAGCTGCCGCCCGTGGCCACGCCCGCTGCGGCGTATCTCCCCTTTGTGCAAACCGGCAACTTGATTTTCTTGAGCGGTCACATCGCTAAAAAAGACGGCAAGGTATGGGTCGGCCAGTTGGGCAAAACCATGCTCACTGCCGAAGGCCAACAAGCCGCACGCGCCATCGCTATTGACCTGATGGGCACGCTGCATGCCGCGCTGGTCGCTACCGGCAAAGACCTGAGCCATGTCAAACGCATCGTCAAGCTGATGAGTCTGGTCAATTCGACCGGCGACTTCACCGAGCAACACTTGGTGACCAACGGCGCCAGTGAACTCATTAGCGACGTTTTTGGAGCCGCTGGCGCACACGCCCGCAGCGCCTTTGGCGTGGCGCAAATCCCGATGGGTGCCTGCGTTGAAATCGAAATGATCGCCGAGATCGCCTGAGCTAAATCCCGGCGCGCTCGCGCTCGCGCTCCTCAGCTCACTCCACCCGCGTCACGCTGTTCGGCTTGAAGCCAAGATCCGCCGCCTTGCCTTTGCGGGCACGGGCGACGCGGGCGTTGTTCAGGCTCCTGATTTCAAGCGTTTCTTCACGCTCTTTGGCGCCGCGGCCAATACCCGCGATCTTGATGCTGCGCGTGTAGGCAGCGGCACCGGCCAGCTGATCTTTGGCTTCAAGGTCGATCAGCATCAGGCCGCGCCCGCCTTTTTCCATCAACTTGAGCTCGTCGATTTCAAAGGTCAGGATGCGTCCGCCGGTCGATGCGCAGGCCACGTGCGTGGCGTCCGGCAACGGCTGAGCGCCTGAAGTACCCGCCGCATGTGAAGGCTTGCACAGGGTTTCACCCTCACCCAAGCTGATGAAGGCTTTGCCGCTTTTGTTACGCGAGATCATGTTTTCGACCGCCGCCAAAAAGCCGTAACCGCCTGAGTTGGCCAGTAAGAGCTGCGCAGAAGCCGGACCGGCAAAGTAATGCGCCACTTGCGTGCCGGCTTCCAGCTCAATCAGCGCGGTCACGGGCTGGCCGTCGCCGCGCGCACCCGGCAATGCCGCCACCGGCACCGAGTGAACGCGGCCGTTGCTGCCGAACACCAACAGCATGTCAACGGTGCGGCATTCGAAGGTCGCGTAGAGGCCGTCGCCGGCCTTGAAGGCGAAGCTCGCCGGATCATGGCCTTGGCCGCCGCGGGATCGCACCCAGCCTTTGGCGCTGACCACCACGGTCACGGGCTCGTCGATCACCTTGACGTCTAAAGCGGCTCTTTTGTCGGCTTGAATCAGGGTCCGGCGCGGGTCGGCAAAGACCTTGGCGTCAGCCTCGATTTCTTTGACCATGAGGCGGCGCAAGGTGGCCGGGTTGCCCAAAATATCTTCGAGCTTGGCTTGGTCTGCGCGCAGGCCGCTGAGCTCTTGTTCAATCTTGATGGCTTCGAGCCGGGCCAATTGCCGCAGGCGAATCTCCAGAATGTCTTCGGCCTGACGGTCGCTGAGTTTGAAGCGCTCCATCAATGCAGGCTTAGGCTCGTCGGCTTGGCGAATGATGGCAATGACTTCGTCAATGTTCAGCAGCACCAGCTGCCGGCCTTCCAGAATATGGATGCGCGCCAGCACTTTGTCGAGCCGGTGCTGCGAGCGCCGCTGAATGGTGGTGTGGCGAAACTCAATCCACTCGGTGAGGATTTGCCGTAAAGACTTTTGTGTCGGCCGGCCATCCAAACCGATCATGGTCATGTTGATCGGCGACGAGCTTTCCAGACTGGTGTGCGTCAACAGCGTGTTGATCAGTTCACTCTGCTCGATGCGGCTGGTCTTGGGTTCAAACACCAGTCGCACAGCGGCGTCTTTGCTGGACTCGTCGCGCACCACGTCCAGCACCGACAGCACGGTTTGCTTGAGTTGAACTTGCTCTTGCGTCAGCGCTTTTTTGCCAAGTCGCACTTTGGGGTTGGTGATCTCTTCAATTTCTTCGAGCACGCGTTGGGTGCTCACACCCGGCGGCAGCTCATTCACCACCAGTTGCCACTGGCCGCGCGCCAGCTCTTCGATTTTCCAGCGGGCCCGCACTTTGAGCGAACCGCGCCCGGTGCGGTAGGCCGCAGCGATCTCGACCGGACTCGAAATAATCTGTGCGCCACCCGGGTAATCGGGGCCGGCAATGATGGCCGAAATCGCCTCGTCCGTGATGCTCGGCGTCTTGATCAGGGCGATGCAGGCATCGGCCACTTCACGCAGGTTGTGGCTCGGAATCTCGGTGGCCAAGCCGACAGCAATGCCACTGGCGCCATTCAACAAGGTGAACGGCAGACGCGCTGGCAAACGCCCCGGCTCTTCGGTCGAGCCGTCGTAGTTGGGCACAAAGTCGACCGTGCCTTCGTCGACTTCTTCCATCAACAAACTGGTGATGCGCGAAAGCCTTGCCTCGGTGTAACGCATGGCGGCAGCGCCGTCACCGTCGCGTGACCCGAAATTACCTTGACCGTCAATCAGCGGGTAGCGCTGGCTGAAGTCTTGCGCCATGCGCACCAGCGCGTCGTACGCAGCTTGGTCGCCGTGCGGGTGAAAGCGGCCCAGCAC